>CAZIUS010000007.1:1516-20146 GCA_964542385.1 uncultured Candidatus Peribacteria bacterium | reverse complement strand
ACGAAATTTATAACACAAATTTCACTGCACGAAATTTATAACACAAATTTCACTGGGTACAATAACTCGATTTCTCTCACTTTTTCAGTCTAATCCACAAACACCAACGCCAACTTCAGCGTATTGTAATCAATACTTCATCACAATGCACTAAACAACGGTTTGAGTTTCACTCGTCAATATTCGTCAAATGCTTCTGGATCTGATTTCAACGTTTCGATCGCTTTTTTGACACGATTTAATAATGCAGCGTCTGGTTTGAATGCTTTAAGGGAGACTTCTGGATATAAGACATGGATTTGGAAAACGTGAGACAAGATTGTTGAAGGCACGAGTCAGCGTGCCGTTACAATTTCTTCAAGCGTTTTTCACTCTTTGATCATTTCCATTGTTTGTTTTACGCTATCTCCTTTTTCAATTTTTGCCTTTTTCTGACGCACCGATTTTACTTTTTGTACAAGATGAGTTTCTTTTGTCCGCGTTCATCACATTGTTTGGACAAAACGCTGAGACAAGACGTCTCGATCGTTACTCACTAATGAGCCAAACTGCTCGTCCAGGATCGTTGATTGTTGTTCAAAATAAGCATCTGCTCTGAGTACCAGCGGATGAGCATTGAGTCACTGATCGTTCAGTCAGAGTAAACGAAGCCCATCCAACGATCTGATTCTCGACAACGCTACATACGCTTGTCCTGGCTCAAACACCTTTGATAAATCCATTTCTGCTGCATCTAGTGTCATTCATTGTGATTTATGCACGGTAATAGCCCACGCGAGTTTCAAAGGAATTTGTTTGACACTAGCGACTATCTCGTTCGCGTTTTCGATCGACCACACTTCTGGTTCGACTTTGATCGTCAAATCATCAGAGACTTTCACCAACGGATACCCATCGATTTCGTCAAACGAAACGACTTCACCAGTCGTTCCGTTTCGATAACCTTTTTGTGGATTATTTTTGACGAATAAGACGCGTGCTCATGGCTTGAGTATGAGGACATCGGGAGCAAGCATAGATTTTTTCATAGCCGCAACGAGCGCTTTTTCTCATGAACCACGAGAAGAAAACATCAGTGTTTCTCCTTGTAATTTTGCAAGTTGTTCGTCATTGATGCGATCGACATCGATATTGTGTGTGTAGAGTTTGACTGGAGTGTCATGTTTCAAAACAGCATTCATTCTCGTACGTAAGAGTGTTTTGCTTTGTTCTGAAATGACTCACTTTCTGAGTTCGTTCAACAAACTCCCAAATTCTCACACTTCTTGTCTGTGTTGGGAGTGTAAAGAACATATTTTCAAATCACAATTTTTTCGTACTTGTGCTGCAAAAGCAAATCTTTTGGTCGATTCTGAACCGTCATCATTACGTGCCATAATTGGTGGTAACTGGAAAAAATCTCATACAAAGATCACTTGCATGCCACCCATAGGACGGCCATCTCTTCTCATCATTTGAACAATACGATCGACCATATCCAATGTATTCGCACTCATCATGGACACCTCGTCAATAATCAGCACTTTGGCTTTATTTATTTGTTTGTGAAGATGTTCTTTTTGTTGAATCAACTCGAGGTCATGATCGGTAAGGTGTTCTTTGATGCCGATTCATGATCGAGAATGCAACGTAACACCACCTATATGCGTCGCTGCAATACCAGTCGACGCAGTGATCGCAACTCCCACACCACATGACCATAATCGTTGTACATATTGGTTAATAACATATGTTTTTCCACTTCACGCCTGACCTGTTAAAAACACATTATTTCATGCTTTTAAAAGATTTAGTGCGAGCGTTTGATTCATAAATTCAAAGATATAAAACTACTTTTCATAATAGTGTAAAAAATCCAATGCTTCTATTCTTGCTTGTTTCAAAATACCTTTAAGAGTTCATATATCAAGTTCTTTGTGTTTTGGCACGACTGTCGTAATTCTTATTCAGTTTTTTTTCGTATACACATAATGTGATCAAACAGATCTTTGAAAAACAAATCATTGCGATTCAAGAAATTTCATCAAATATATTCCAGAAACAATTGGAAATTTAGGCATGCTGTGGAACTGAAAAAGTAGAAACAAAAGAAAACGATGGCAATCATTGTTCTAACTCATTTTCTACAAGATTATACGCATATACTGCTTCTTTTAAATTATTTAACGCTTGTTGAGGATTAGTTCATTGTGAAACTACTCCATTTTCAAGACATGTTGCTACATACATATGTTCTCATTGAGTAACCCAAGCTGTATAAGGCATTGAAAGAACAAAACTAAAGGTGATCAAACTATATAAAATTTTATAACAAATACAAGACATCGAAATTGAGAAAAATTACACTTTCCTTTCCCATTCACTTACGCACCATAAAAACAAAATATTATCTTGTCATACGTTTGTTTCTAGGAGTTTTTTGATGCGCACGAGAATTTCAGGATTTCAATGACCAGCATATAACAATGCATCTATGAGTTGGTTGAGTTGTCCACGCTCTGTAAACCACTGTATACGACTCATTTGTTCATGAATCAACGTAGGTTTCTTTAACCAGTTCGTAATTGCTGTATACTGTTCTTCCCACAAGTCGCCATCAGGTGATTGCATCAATTGTTCGACCAATCCTCGTGCACCAAATGAAAAACCCAACAAAAAGTCAATTTTGGACGTTGGTAATGCAGGATAGTGCGTTAGTAATGCCTGACGCATCGTTTCGGTATCGACAAGTGAAAAAGGAATCACAAGTGCTCTAGAACGAATTGTTGCCAAAAGCAATTGGGTATCACTTACTGTGCCGACAATCAGTCTTCATGGCAATGGTTCTTCCAATGACTTGAGCAACGCATTTGCCGCTTGATTGGTCATCCTTTCCATATTTTCTATATATACTACTTTCCAATCACCCATAGGTGCGCGCGCAAGTCGTTGTTGCAGTTCTCTCATTCATCGATTGCAATAGGTTTTCTCTTCATGCGTTATATATTCATCATCACGACCTGATTCGATCTTGATCGTATGTTCTTTTCCCAACTGTTCACTAATATCATATAATGCGACATAATCACTTTGTACAAATTCCCCCACAAGTTCATGAATCATAGATTCTACACAACTCGTTTTTCAAATATGAGGTCTTCACGCCAAAATCAAAAATGGAAAGACGGTCTTGCCTTCACGAAGTGCGGTAAAAAAAGCTTTTACCATAGATTGTGCTTGTTCGTTTCAAATCATAAATCAAAAAAAGCTACATAGAACATATGTAGCCAAAACGAAGAAAATTGCTAGAGGAAACTATCCTGTTCATCATTCTGTTCATGCCGCTTCGGTTCCAGAATTCTGAATCAACCATAAGATAATACTCACTACAAACCAGGCAAGTCAAATTATTGCGAGTCAAATAAGCGCAGATTTTAATATTCATCGTCCTTTGCCATATGCATCATCGTCTCATGCAGAAGTGACCATTATAAATCATCCATACAATGCCAAAATAAGAGCAATAAAACCAAGAATTCCTAAAACTCGGTTTGTTACTCATCTAATCACATCCAATAAATCATCTTTTTTTTCACCGTCTTTTACGCCAGTTACATTTATCTGCTTGATTGCAGAAATAGATTCTGAACCACCTCTTTGTCGTCAAAATGAAAATTCTTTTCCTCAATTTGCATGAACAGTAAAAGTGCTAAATAAAGCTCCAAAAAACATAATAAATGCAAGTAAAGATTTCATAAATAGCAAAATAGAGACAAAAAAGCCCCCGAAGGGGCTGCATAATTACATTATCATGTACCTGCTGATGATCAAGCTTTAGTTGTAGATAGATTAATAAGCCAAAAGATAATACTCACAATAAACCAAGCTACTCATATTAATATAAGTCATTGAGCTGCATGTTTCAAAATAGTAAATCATGCACTATATTTATCTTCATCACCTGCCGAAGTCACCATTTGAAATCATCAATACATCAGAATAATCAATGCAATCAATGCTAAAATACCCAATACCCAGTTAATTGCTCATTTTACAACATTGACGAATGCATCCTTTTGTCAGCTTCATGATCAAATAACATTGACATCTTTTGTGTTTCATCAGTTGCTTTCTTCCACATAAGGATTTTGTGGTTTCCATTGTCAATGTACAAGGGAAACAGTAGACATAACAAACAATGTTATCATATACAATAATCAACTAACATATTTTGTCATTTTCACAAAGAAAATAAATAGAGCAAATTAACCAGTTCAAGCGCTATCTCAAGCTTTTGAAGCTGATTGATTTACCAACCAAAAGATAATACTCACGATAAACCATGCGACTCATATCAACACAAGTCAAATTGCAGCATACTTCAAAATAGTAAATCATTTGTTGTACGAATCTTCATTTCACGCTGATGTAACCATTTGAAATCATCAATACATTATTACCAACAAAGCAATAAGTGCCAAAATTCCAAGTACCCGGTTTACCGCTCATTTTACAACATTGACGAATGCGTCTTTTTGTTGTGTATTTGTGTCAATAAGATTTACTCATTTAGCTTCTCAGCTATCAGAAGTGTCAGTAAAAACACTTTTATCGTTATCTACCGCAAAACTAAAACTTAATGATAAACAGCATAAAACAATTCATCACAAGAGTGTACGCAATTGCATGATAAATAGAGAAAATAAAGTAAAGCTCCTGTTTATGCTCATCATGTTCAAGCTGAAGATCCAGCAGATGATCAAGTCAAGAGATTCACCAACCAAAAGATAATACTCACGATAAACCATGCAATACCAATCAAGATTAGACCTGTTGCAGCATGTTTGAGAATTGTAAATCAAGAAGTATACTTATCCTCATCACCAGCAGAAGTAACCATTTGAAAACCACCATACAAGAGAATAATCAAAGCAATAAGTGCAAGGATACCAAGCATCCAGTTAATCGCTCATTTGATCACATTGACAAATGCATCTTGTTGTCATGCTCAAGATCATATAACATCAATATTAGATGATCCTCACTCATTGGTTGGATTTTTATATTGATTGTCTTTTGTAAAAACAGCACTACCCATTCATACAAACATACTAAGCGTTATTACTGATGCAGTAAACGCCAAAATCATTTTTTTCATCATAGCAAAGGAGACAAAACTTAAAGATACTATAAGTATATAAAAAATACTATCATTTGTCAAATATTTATATGTTTTTTTATGTTTTTTTTTGATTTTTATTTATGTTAATATAAATTCATTTCTACGGACGCATAATATGCGTCCCTACATCCATCTATCTCGGTCTTCTAAATGGAAAATCTTCTGCAATAGGATATCAATATATTGCACTCATACATCTCATAATATTCCTTTGTCGATTATATGGAGAAGAAGCATAAATAAAGCTATCACTATTACCAAATCTGGAGAGTTCATTTAAGGTATAATAGCCTCATAGATATTTATTATTTAAGACACTATATAATGCTCTTGCTCACTGAATTGGAGAAACATACGTCACAGTATCACCACGATCATTATTTCCCACATTTCAAATATTATTATCTGTTTTAAATGATTTAAATGATGTTTCTGCAAAACCAACACAAATTCACAATAATGGATCAATTCATTGTCATTCTGCTGCATCGTATCGCAATGCTGAATCTGAAAATGGTCCTGACGCATAACGACGTAAAAAATTATCTGCTCTTTCAGCAACTGTTTTTCACGTTGCTTTTGGCATACCATCGAGTGATGCTTCTCTTCCATACCAATCATCCAGACGTTTTTGATGTCGAATATCAGGCAAATCATCTTTTGTAAAAAGACTTAAATCGAGTGCTTCAAATGGGTCTTTTGGTGTGGAATTCAAAAAGACATAAAAATCAAGATGAGCCGTTTGGCTATCAGGTCATGCTCATTTTGTTCAAGGAGTGCCACCGCTCGTCCCGATAACTTGTCCTCTTCTTACTAAATCACCAGGACGAACAAAGATTTCTTCCATTGGTGTATACACGGTTACTCGTCCTTGTTTGTGCAATAAGACGATCTGAGAAGCACCTTCTTCTGCACCATGAAATACGCTATATACGAGTGCTGGGGCAGAAGCATAAACATATTCACCTTGCGCTATTTCCATACGCAAATATTCAACTGTCTGCGGTGTTTCAGCTCATGCATCTATCAGTTCTCAAAAGAGCAAATCAAACTCAAAAGGTGGTAGTAAAGGCCATGTTAAATAGTTTTTTCAAACGGTTCTATCAGGCAAATCTAAAAGTTTTGCGACTTGCGATGAAGTCGACCCACCAGATTCTAACGTAATCTTTTGTACTTTCTTCAATTCTGATTCTAGTTTTTCTTTATGATTTCTCATCGCCATAGCTTGAGCATCAATCGCTGCTTTATCTGTTTGTATGGTACGCAATTGTGCATAGAGAAATGTTTTTTGTTCTTCAAGTCTTGTTAAATCTTTCTTGAGTTGTTTTGCTGCCTGGGTATATCCTACCTTAGCGAGATTTAATTGTTTTGTTTTTTCTTCATAGATTTTTTGTTTTTCTTGTATCTGTACAAGTTGACGATCAAGTGCTGAAGTCAACATTTGCGCAAACTCCTGCGCAGTTATACCCACATCTGTTGATCTTCATCAAATAAATTGTTTCCAAGATGAAAATGTATCGGTAGTTCAATACAATGATTGATATGACTGATAGACAAATCTCAAATAATTCACGATCTGTCCACGACCCATTTTTAAATCTGCCTTCAATTCTACAAGTTGATCACCCAAGGAAATAAGATTGGATTCCAAAGATGCTATTTTGGTTAAGGTGTCTAAAATAAGTGTTTTATTTCTTTCGGTTGCTGCAATGGTACGTTCTATATTCTTTGCCATTTCTCCAAATCTTTCCTCTAAATACGTTTTTTTTTCATGGACTTGTTTATAGTCAGTTTGCATCTTTTGCACTGACACAGCGAGATCCTGTAAAGTAATTTTTGCTTGAGCCACATCAATTAATGGCAAAAAATCAGGTGTTTCGTAAATTTGATCGACAAGTTCAGACGCTGAGTCATTTTGTGCAAAAACGCCAGAATTAAAAAAGAAGATTGTGCATACCACAAACGTTATGATTATTTTATGAAAGAGTGTTCATATCATTAAACCAACCAGATTAAAGTCATTGTTCCTGAACTACTTGTTGTGTTGCAGAGAGTTGTTTTGTTCTTTTTGCGAATTCTTCGGCTGTCAATTGTTTTGCTACCACCATTATTCTTTGTGCTGTAGAAAAGCGTGGATAACAAGCCATTAAAGTTATATATTTTCCATCATCAAATGTTTCCATAACTTGATTTACTTCCGTTGGTTTTTTGATAACTGTTTCTTCTACTGCATAAAAGTATTGTTGTCCATCTCGCACCACTTCAATTTGATCGCCAACTTGTAGCTCATTGAGATGTGAGAAAATAAATCCAAATGGATTGTCTTTGCTTTCTCGAAAATCCACACTCGAATGTCAAAACAACAATGTATTACCTTTTTCTCATGGATTTGCAGTAAATGGATATTTTACTACTCATCTCATCAATTCATCATGAAATGCTCCTTGTTTTAATTGATCATCAGATGCATAGGTTACATCAATAACTGGCGCTTGCACACCAAGACGATAAATACGCAAAAATTTACCAGGAGGTAACAACGAAAACGGTGTTTTGTACGTATGGAGACGATTTTGCAAATATCATTCCAAGGACGGTGTCGTAAAACGATGCATTTTTGCACTCAATGCTGCTGAATCCTTTGTTTCAGTAACAGATTGAGTTCCATACAGCGTTCTTGAAAGATATCAAACAGCTGGAACTACCGTAGCAATTGTCTTTTCCGTTCACATTCGATCTTCTCGAGCCATATTGAAAACAAAAACTCATCATATCCATAAAACCGCATCTATTAATTCATTTGCCCCTTTTTGTAAGAAATTAGTAAGACGTTCCGTCATTAAATGTATAAAGAAATGAAACTACTGTTGATAGTCTTATAGTAGTGCAACCATTTCATTTATGCAAATAAATCGCATATATTGCAAAAAATAATTTGACAAAAAAAAAAGAGCCTATCGCATAAGCCCAATTCTGTGTAAGACATCATTTCTCTTGTCCCGCATTTCTACGGAAATCCAGCACCGTCCCACGCATTTCTGCGCAGTAGGCTTGCACCAACAAGGGGTTACCACTTGCTTCAGCGTCGCTGAGCTAAGCAGGAGTATCATGCATTGAGCACAAACCTCCACGTTGCACCTTTTTTTATTTGAAGACTAGCCTCTTAGAATTAGTTTTCGTCTCTGTGGCCCGTTCCTTTGCCCTCCCGTAGTACTACGGGAGAAGATCCAGAAGCTGTTAGCTCCTTGTATTGTTTTGGTGTTGAGACTTTCCTTCCCGCATTACTGCGGGACGATGTCGCGATATACTCTCGATTGCATCTTATCTGTCCAAAAAGAAAAATCAAGTTGAAAACTCAAAACAAATAACTACTATACTGTATCTTTTAGTTTGTCCTTATTCCATGCAATCAGTTCTCCTCGGTGCAATTTTAATAAGCTGAATACTCTTTATTGGTTCTGTAATGCTCATGAGTCCAAAATGAGGACTTTGAATTTGACTTGGTGGTATGTCAGGATGAGGTGAGTATGGAAGCAAAAAATCATTAGAAACTACGTTAAAAAAAGTAGCGGTAGTTACTGCGATTATTTTCGTTGTTGCTGCACTATTCTATCCATTTATGTAATTGCCAAATCAATTCTGTATGCGATTCTTTAGTGTTTTTCTTTCTTGATGCATATATGATTCTCATGGCAACACAAACGAACAAAATATCGAATTTTATTGCTTATTCGATTTTTTCTCAGTGTAATTGTTTGATATAGGTACGTTTCTTCATTAAATGCTCTCGACACAGGGAAATGAGGAACTTTTGTAGAAGCCACGTTACAAAAACCCAACTTCTTACCCTATATTACCTCTACAGACGCAGATAAATTATATCAAAGTCTGTTATTTCAATGATGCGTCCATCCTGCATTTTCTGGAGTAAATGTCCTTTTCAAAGATGAATTATGTAATGTAAAAACCAATGATCGGCAAACATTTACAATTACGATGAATCCTGAAAATAATGCAACACGAAATGATGGTGTGCCCGTAACGATAAACGATGTTTATTTTACCTATAAAAGTATTTTAAAAGACAACTACCGAAATATACCTCATTTAGATTGATTTGGAACTATACAGATTAGTGTAGACAACACCATTTTGAAAATAGTCTTCCCAAAAGCCAGTAAAGATAATATGATATTTTTCACTAACTTTGTTCTTCCGGCACATATATTAGCGAATATTTCACTTGAAGAATATCTCATACGTTTTATTCAATCACCCGTAGGTTCTACGTGCGCTCGTTTGGAAACAATTTGAAAAGAAAGTGATAATTATATTTTCAATCTTAGTGCTTGCCCTGATTTTAGTTTAAAAAACTATCAAATAAAATGGTTTAAAGATGCATGAATAATGGAATCGTATATTCAATCAAACAAACAATTTATTGATTTTTCATTGAATCCATTACCATCAGACTTATATAAAGCTAATAGTGTTTTACTCAATAGTTATTTAACCTTCTTCTTCAATGCTGAACGTACAATGCGTACTGCGCGTCAAAGACAATGACTAAGTTTATTAATAAAAAATATTTTCATTGATACCAATAACAGTACTTGAGAGACCAAACTTTTTGAATATGATCCCTATTTATTTCCATTGGACCAACGTGCTTCTGAAGAAGAAATCAAAAAACTGTTACTGCCTGTCCCAGAAACAAAACCTGAAAATAACGAAAACAAACCTCTAGAAAACAACATCATTACCTTGTCACTGCCAGAAACAAACAAACATATCTATACTATAGGACAAAAAATTGAAGATAAAAGATCGATCACGATTAATTTGCCAAATTCATATGAACGTGTCAGTATCACCCCAGAAGGATGAAATGAATATTTCCCTCAATCATACGTTGCTGAAAGAAAAACATTTCAATACAACCTGTCAGAAATAGTTAATACAATAAAAGCATGAATTAACACCTACACTATTGCTTGATATGCAAGATCTGGTGAAAAAGAGACATGGAAATTTACGATTCGATATCTTGAAACACCACCACAACCTGTTGCGCTCCCTGAACCACCACAAACGGTAAAAGATCCATTTATTGTTGTTTATTTTGAAGATGAAACGACAAGTGCGTTAATTGAACAATTCAAAACTTTCCTAGAATCTGCATGACGAAGTGCACGATTTGTCTTTGAACCATATGCTGATTCGAGTGGCTTAGAATGAAAATTAACGACCAAAGAATATGACATCGCTTTGAGAACTGTTTCGTTTTGATTAAAGAAAGATCTTGGTATTCTCTTCAATACAGACAATCCAATCATCAATCCATCAATTAGAAAAAATGATCAACTCAGCAATCTTATATCATCATACTTTCTTACCGATAATCAGGATCAAAGAGAAAAAATACAACAACAAATCAATGAAGCATATCGTGCAGATCCACAGATAATGATTTTGGGGAAAAGCTATGGTAAAGTATGGGTTAAGAAAAACAATGGTATTACCTATCCTGAAAAGCTCTATGTTTTGTGATGGAGAAAATGAGTTTTACAAAAAACCAAACTCTTTCAGCATATTGCTATCGATCGAGAAAAAGCCAAAAAACGATCTACAATGCGATCATTTATTAAAAAAGAAATGTTTTGAATTAAAATGCCAGTAGTTTCAGAAGGAAAACTTCCTTAACTGATTGAAGATATTTTTATATTATTTTCTTCAATTATGTTTTCCATTATTAGTCTTGCCCTTATTTTTATCATATCAATTAGTCTTCACGAATACGCACATGCTCGAGCAAGTGACAAACTTGGTGATCCTACGCCAAAATTACAATGAAGACTTACGCCAAATCCTCTGAAACATATAGATCCGATTTGATTTTTCTTGATTTTTATCATCAATTTTTGACGATGAAGACCAGTTATCATCAATCCTGCTTATTACAAAAATCCGCGTAGAGATGAACTTCTTGTTGCTCTTGCTTGACCTGCAACCAATCTCTTACTCGCCTGTGCAGGAATCATATTTGTACAATTGTATATTTTGCTGGGTGGTGTTTGAATACAGTCATTAGACAATGATCTCATTTTCCAATTTTGGAAATTGTTTTCTTGGCTAAACGTGAGTCTCGCTATTTTCAATCTTCTTCCTTTTCCTCCACTTGATTGATACAGAATCGTCAGTTATCTCGTTCCATGATTTCATGAATTAGTCCTTCGTTATGGCACCTATATGAGTATAGCAGTTATCGCAATTCTTGTCATTCCAAATCCAATCAGTAGCGCAATTTGATGACTAATTTGAGCCGTTTCTCAATTCATTTTCTCAATGTTGTGGGCCTTTCGGTGAATCATTTTTCTGTAACTATATGTCATTACGAGCTCAACGAGCGAATTGTCGAGATGACAAATTTATAAGCGACTGGAAGGAGCCACACCACTCGTGAGTCAACATACCGTAGACTTATAAATTTGGAATACGACAATGAGCGAGTAAGCGAGCTAAAAAACAACTCCATTTCCTTCAATTCCCTCTATTTCCTTCATTTTCTCCTCTCTATCATGATCGATAAATTAGCACAAATAGCGACCACTTACGAAGCGTTGCAACAACAACAGTACGACCCTGCTGTCACGTCAGATATCAAAAGATTGATTGAAATCAATAGACAACTCAGCCAATACAAAGATGCGTACGAACTGTACAAACAAATCAAAACAGCGACAGAGCAATACACCGAAGCAAAAGAAATGCTCTACACCGAGAAAGATCCAGATATGTTGGAACTCGCACAAAACCAGTACGATGAAGCTTCAGCAACGCTTGAAACACTCAATGCGCAAGTGCAAATCGTCCTCTTACCAAAAGATCCAAACGATGACAGAAATATTTTCTTGGAAATTAGACCTGGTGCTGGTGGTGATGAATCTGGACTTTTCTGATCTGAACTACTCCGCATGTATCTGAGATATGCAGAAAGACAACGTCGAAAAGCTGAATTGATCGAACATGATTTGAATGATATTGGAGGTCTCAAATTCGCTATGGTTAAAATTGCGTGAGAAAAAGTATATTCCAAACTAAAATTCGAATCTGGTGTGCATCGTGTGCAAAGAATTCCTGAAACAGAATCTCAATGACGTGTCCACACCTCAACTGTCACTGTTGCAGCAATGCCAGAAATTGACGATGTAGAAATCGAAATCGGTCCAAATGATCTTGAATTTGACACGTTTGCTGCCTCTTCTGCATGATGACAAAATGCAAACAAAAACCAAACAGGTGTGCGTATTCATCACAAACCTTCAGGATTGATTGTAATGGGACAAGATAGTAAATCACAACTCCAAAACAAAGAAAACGCTTTAAAAGTACTGAAAGCAAGACTCTACCAAATAGAAATGGACAAACAAGTTGCCTCACAAAAAGCGCTCAGATTCGATCAAATCGGAACTGGCGACAGATCAGAAAAGATTCGTACATACAACTTCCCACAAGATCGTGTCACCGATCACCGCATCAAACAATCTCGATCCTACCTCCCAAACATCATGGACGGAGACATCGACGACATCATGCACTCTCTCATCGTCGAAAACCAAATGAAAATGATGGAACAGGTTGGTAAGTTGGAGGAGTAGGGAATGTGACCATTCCGTCATCGCAAGCTGGATACTGTGTTTCTTTAGGCATGTCATCGCGAGCGTAGCGTGGCGATCCATCAACATGTGATTAAGGAAACGAGAAAAAAATAACGTATTAAATAGAAATTAACGACTTTGTCATTATTACGTCCAGTTTGCTATCGTGTCGTTTCCTCGAGGAAATGAAGTCGTGAAGCCAATCTTTCACGTTTGGATTAAATACAAACTATATCATAAATTAAAACGTTTGGAGGTATTTCTTCATTTCCTTAACTAAAAGCGTTTAATAATCGTTTCATTATAACTTTATCAATAATTTTCTCTACTCATGAAACAACGAGAAGCTGTTGTAGAAACATTAGAACAATTATGATGAGTTGCTACATTGTGACAAATCAATCATCATATTTTCACCATTAAAGAATGTTCATGGGCAACTTTAACACCCTTTGCAAGCATAAGAAGAATAGTACAAAAAACACCTAAAGAAATTTATAAAATTAAACCATGACTATATTGATTAGTAAAATATAAGAAAATTAATGAGGATAAATGAATTATTGAAATATCAGAAAAAAACAAAAACTCAAAAGATATACAAGAATTAAATCATTACTATTATCAATGATTACTTGTAGAAATTGGAAATTTAGAGAAATACGAAACATATGTCCCTAATCAGGATCAAAATAGACTATTCCTCAATCAAAAACTCAAAGAATTAATTTCAATTCAAGAAATGTATAAGTTTTGATATGACGAATTAATGAGAAGAGCTAGAACAATTGATGTAATATGGTTTAATGATAGAAAAATGCCAAATCATTTTTTTGAAGTTGAACATTCTACTGACATTCAAAATTCATTATGAAAATTCTCTGATCTACAAGATTATAATGCTCATTTTACTATTGTAGCGCATGAAATAAGAAAAAAAGAATATTCAGTAAAAAAAGAGCAAACATGATTTAAAAGTATTAAAGAGAGAGTAAAATTTCTTACTTACGAAGAACTAGCAAATTATCATACAAAAACATATGAATATTGTATTATGAAAGACAAACTTACAATTTATACATAAAAATTTGCAATTTGGATCTTAAGAACTGATCTTTCGATTGATCTTTATAAAAAGATCTGTAGATCGTAGATCATTTTTTATTATCTACGATAAACACAATGAAAATATCCAGAGATCTCGCAATTATCATTCTCAAATATCTCTATAAACATCCAAAATGCTCTTTTCCATTTTTAGTAATGTGTAAAGAATATAGTCAGGAAGATGATGATTTTGTCGAAGTAAAACCAAATGAATGGAAGAACATAAAAATGGATCAAATTTATCAAACATTTGAACTGTGGGAAAATTTAAAAAATCTCTACAAATGAGATACAGCATTATTAGCTCAATGATTTATTCACAAAATTATCAATAAAAGATCAATAAAAAAATATATTTTTCTTACTTTTGAATGATTTACTCAAGAACCCAATTTAAATGAAATAGACAATATACAAATGCTTTGAATAGCAGAAGGTAAAAATTCAACAAAAGCATTCAAAAATTTAAAAAATGAAAATGAATGGCTTATAGATAGTTCTTTTAATGAAATTTATTGTCATGAATTAGTAAATAATAAATATCAGTATTTTAATTTGAAGTAATTTTCCTACTCATTATGCATGAGCACTTGTTTATTTTCCAAAAAACTGAGTTGTAAATAAGTAAGGATTGATAATTTTTATAATACAAAAAAAGATAACAAGATCCAACGTGCAATCACGTTTTTTTTGTTATCTTTGGTTAAAAAAATGTTTACTTATTGAAGACTCTATGAAATGAATTTTCTATTTTTGATTTTATTGGTTTGTGATTATATAAGGTTGGTTCTTCTCTTATATTCCAACCAACTTCATCTGGAAGGCCATCTACTTGAGGATCATAATCCTCTTCTTCTCTAGGATCATAATAATCCCCTTGTTCAAGATCAATAAGACTTTTTTCTAGTGGAAGCGGATCTCCTTCTTTCCAATATGGTGCTAATATGGCAGCTATACCATCATTTATCGTTCCAAAGAGATGAAGATCATTTACTTTATTCCAATCCATTTCCCAATCATACTCTTTCTTTTCAGAATGGTTATAAACGCCACAATAACAGGTATAGTTTCCAAACATATGTTCAAGAACTATACCGTTTTTTAATAAGAATAAATGCACAGCATCATCTTTTTGAATTTGTTTTTCTGAAATTTTACAGAAATAACTAACATGTCCCATAAGATTTTATTTTTTTATTTTTATTATATAATTTTTCCCATATCCCGCTGAGAAGTAACGGTATCAAAAATTCATATCACGGATGATAAAGCGTGATAAGTATAAATGAGATGATCAGCATTTTTATCGCATCAGCGAAAATGTAATCATTTACTTTTTAGTTGTTCATTCACAAGCATATTTTTATAACAATTTATACATATATGTCAATCTATTTTTTATTATAAAACAAAAATATCAATAAATATATTGAGATGTTCTATTACAAACTCTCTCATCGTCGAAAACCAAATGAAAATGATGGAACAAGTTGGAAAATTGGAGGAGTAAAGAAAGGAGAAAATATTTTTTCATACATTTTTCTTAATTCTTATAGGTTTAGCGATTGCAAAAAAATCTAATAGAGTATAAATGCTCTGTTGGATTTTTTAGGTTTTTTTAGATTTTATATATTTTATATTATAAAATATATAAAAATAGAAAATTATACAATATACTCTTGCAATTTTTAATATACTTTATTATAATACCATGAAAATATTTTCAATTCTCCAACAAGATCATGATATTATACACCAGTGTCTAGAAGAAATTAGTAACTGACAATTTACAGGTATTAAAAAAATAGATGTTAAACAAAAGTGTATGAAAAAGATTGTTGCATGACTCTATTATCTCAAAGAACAAGAACTAAATCCTGATGGCTATTATCGAAAATATCTTGAAGATAATATTATAGAACTCAGAATGCAACTTCCACAATCACAATACCTTCTAAGGATAATATGTTGATTTGATCAAAAAGAAATTATTTTGCTTACGTGATATATTATAAAACCACAAGAATATACAGACCAACAAACACAAAATGCTATAGACGAACAATATAGAGAACAAATACGTATATCCAAATATTATCGAAAAGATTTTAAAGAACATAAAAAATTAGATTATAGCGACATCACTGATTATTTATTCTTCTAACACGTACCCAATGCCCATAAAAAAAACTATACCCACACGATCATGATTAGTACAATCAGACTATAGCAATGAAGTATTTGCTCTTACTGTGTGATCAAATATTTTTCATTGGAGAAAATATAAATGAATTTCTCAACAAGAACTTTCTAAACAAGCAAATATAACTCAAGCAAGCATTTCTGAAATTGAAAATTGAGATGGTAATCCAACGATAGAAACCTTAAATAAAATTGCACAAGCATTGAGCATTAAAACCGAGTTACTCACAAAAAATCGTCTCGTACGAAAAATGATTGAAGCAGTGGAATATATGTCACATAGTATAAAGGATTTGGATGTACTCAAAGCGATGAAATTATTGTACTTTACTGATTTAGAATCTTTACATCAAAATTGAAATAAACTAATTTGACTAAGTTATATAAGACGAAATCGATGACCATTCAATCAAGATATTTATCAACTCAATGATATTTTTCCAAAAGATAAAGAAAGATATCAGCCATGTAATTTCCAAACCTATCTCACGTTGAGTAATACAGATATCAATTTTTTAAACAAAATAATAAAAAAATATGGAGAATATCCATGAATAGATCTTATGGACCAGTCTTATGAGACTCCACCAATGAATTGATTTAAAAAATGAGATAATAAATGAATGGGACAAATTATATTATAGTATAGTAAATAACAGTTTCGTCCAACCCTCACATGCTAAATTTAAACGCAATTTACTCTATTTATACTTCCCATGAACATCCCATCCATCTGATTCTGAACCTATCAAATTCCAAACGATCACGTAACTGATTTGGTAGTTCAAGCATTCGACATCGGTTACCGTCATATCGATACTGCTCAGATTTATGAGAATGAAAGTGGGATTGGCAAAGCGGTTGCACAAAATGTATTACCTAGAGATCAGTACCGACTGACCACTAAAGTACGAATCAATCAATATACAAAACAGAACTGTCTGGCAAGTATTGAACAATCACTCAAAAATCTCCAAACTGACTATATCGATCTTGTCCTCCTCCATCGACCAAATACGCGTGTCGGTCATCATGAAGCACTAGACGCACTTTTAAAACTCAAACAAGAAGGTAAAATTCGCGAAATCGGTGTGAGTAATTTTCCTATTCTCCAGCTTCAGGATGCAATAAACCATACAAACAATCAGATTTTCACCAATCAAATCGAAATGCATCCATTGTTTGATCCGGTAAACATCAGAACATTTTGTCAGGAAAACAAAATACTCATTAGTGCGTATTCCCCATTTGCTCACGGTAAGATTTTTGATAACGTGATGATGCAACAAATCGCTGAAAAACACAACGCAACGATTGCCCAAGTCGCACTTGCATGGACACTTTTTGTTTCACAATGAATAGTCTTACCAAAAGCAAGTTCTCCAGTGCGTTTACAAGAAAATCTGGAAGCGGTGCAACTCACACTTGACGCAGAAGATTTTGCACGTATCGCTACTCTAGCCAAAGACCAACGCCGATGCAATCCAAGTTTTCATCCATTACGAGATGATGGAAATTAGTTGCAATACTCTCTTTTTTTCATACATTTTTGTTGTTTTAGTTTTCTTATTGTGATGGTAATTAAAAAATTAGTCATTATGCTTTTACTTATGACACCAATAGTAAGTTTTGCAAGTTTTTCAGATATGTATGGCACGTGGGTAGAACGTTTATTGGGCAACCCTACTGCAACGTATGAGCAACTGAGTAAATGGACCGATGGATATGGCCAAGCCAATAGCATAGAAGCATCGATCATCGCTCCAGATGGAGAATGAAAAATAACAGTAACTACTGATATGTACACCAATACAGGAAATGATATCGCATGATCATTTGCTGTTCAGGCTTCATGAACGGTTGATGAACAATCTGCAGCGATCGATGTTTGAGCTGATATTATAATTGCAAGCGGCACAATGTATGCAAAACCAACATTCACCTCACTTCCTACCGATTTGGTTTCAAGACAAGAAGCGATTGGATATGAATTTCTTAATGGTAAATGGCTAGAAGTTACTGATACGTTGTGAGTTAATACTGGTGCATTATTATCGGTAAAACCTTTGGAAATAGGTCAAAAATTAGTGAGTATCGCTAAAGAAACCCCTGTCGTTACCTCTATATATGAAACACAAAGAAATGGGTATACTATTCACGTAGTCGATATAGATCAAGCAGGGATTGAAAAACTGTTTGCTTGAGTGGTTAATACGATTACTACACCACTGTGACTACCTGCTGAAGAAACACTTATTCTTCCACCAGAAGTCGACTTGGAACAAGATGGTGTAAAAACATTTGGTGTTCTAGGACAAAAAGGTGATGAAATAAAGATGTGAATAATCGTCAAACAAAATCCAGGAAGTGAGTATGTTCTTATTAGTTCTACAGTCACACCGACAACGTCATCGCTGATGTTTCGTCTTGCAAAAAAAAGAGGAAATAAACCACTAGTACAATTTTGGTATGATACTGAAACAAAAAGCGCAACTGAACATA
>CAZIUS010000007.1:0-1506 GCA_964542385.1 uncultured Candidatus Peribacteria bacterium | reverse complement strand
TGAGCACGAAACCAAAATAAACTTCTTTGCTACTGAAGAAGATCTTGATATAGAATCAACAATTTCGTCACGTTACTACGACTCATCTGATAAACCAGAAATTACAGCACATACTGGCGCGATATTGCTCAGCGACCTTATGGCACAATAATTTTTTTTCATTTTTCATTTTTCATTTTTATTTTTTCATTAGATTATGACCACTCTCACCCAATCAATCGTCATTGGCCTTGCAGTAATTATTGCTGCATATTTCCTTTCTACGAGACCAGTCACCATCAAAGACGCTACAACGCATACGACCGCATGAGGCGTAACGATGAATAGTATTTCTGTCCAAGGTGAATGAAAAGTCTATGCACATCCTGATATTTTTTTACTCAGTATCGCCGTTTCAAGTATTGGTAACACAAGCGCTGAAGCACAAACCAAGACACAAAGCGACATAGAACAACTTCGTTCCATTGCACAAAAAGCGTGAATTGCGACCAAAGATATCCAAACAACACAAATGAGTATCTATCCAGAGTACGAATACCTCCCTTCTTGAACTACCAAGACAAAATGATATAGAGCAACGCACGGTTTAACGATTAAAATTAGAGATCTCAAACAAGTTGACACACTAATCACACAGGTCACCTTTAGTGACGCAGTTCAAATTCAATCTATGGCGTATGATATCGACGATAAAACTGACCTCTATACAGAAGCGAGAAAATTAGGTTTTGAAAAAGCAAAACAAAAAGCAACTGAACTCGCGTGACTTGCTACAGTAACGCTTGATAAACCACTGAGTATTAGTGATCAAGTAGGATACAACAATCCACCAATGCCCTATCAAGCAAATGTATTCAGAGCAGAAATGGCTATGGATAGTAACGCAGGCGGATGAGCAATCAATCCATGACAACTCGAAGTGACTGTTCAAGTAAATATTGTCTATGGGGTGAAGTAGATTTCGCTATGTGTACTATTGATTTAACGATTTTCTTGCCTTACGAACATTTTCTAAAGCGTTACCTAAATGTCCATTTATCTGATTATCATTTATACCGTAATTGGTATTAATTGGTTCTTCAGTTGTTTGTAAAAATAACGTATCAAAAAGTAATTCTTCGTTTTTTTTCTTTTTTTCTTTGCATTCCTGTCCACGACACGTATCACAAAGATTTGTATTATTTTCATTACATCATCATAGTTTTTCGTTTTCCATAGCAAAAAATAATTATAAAATAAAATATAATAACTAAATTATATCAAATGTCAATTTGTATTTTTTTATTTAGTAATGATAAATCGAATAGCAACTGGATAAAAAACTAGTAAAGACAATAATAATGATCTACACAATCTGACCTTGAATGTGATTCATTACCTCATATGGTTTATCAACATACCGTAAAATATCATATTTCGTTTCGGTACGCATTTCTTTTCATACTTTTCTTGTGTGCATTTTTCACGTATCAAGCAAAATATTACCGATTCCAAGCATTTCTCCTA
>CAZIUS010000006.1:20209-20668 GCA_964542385.1 uncultured Candidatus Peribacteria bacterium | reverse complement strand
TTTTTTTTCTAAAATTTCTTTGAATATTTTAATTACCAAATGATGAAATTGTGTTGCTCTATAGCAATTAGTGATTATATTGTTTAATATTGAAAATATGAGAATCATCGGCTGCAGAATCTTTTGAGAGCAACAATAATTCAGAGTTTCCAAAATGAAACATGGTTAATACTTCTTGCCAATTGAGATTATAGTAAGCGGCATAAATCATTTTACCAAAGTCACCATGTGTAACCAATAAAATACTTTGTCCTTCATGTTTCGATTTAATAATATCTAATAATGTATTTGCTCTTTCAATAAGTTGAGGAATAGTTTCAGCACCTTCACGTGAAAGAAAGTATGTAATAGTCTCAGTTTGCAATATGTCTGGTGAACACAGTTCAGTTATATCTTTTGCTGGTTTTCCTGACATTACACCAAAATTACGCTCAATTAATAAATCAATTTTTTCTGGGC
>CAZIUS010000006.1:18663-20143 GCA_964542385.1 uncultured Candidatus Peribacteria bacterium | reverse complement strand
GATTTTTAATGAAACTTGATTGGACTGATTTAGTCCGATTTCAGTTAACGGCATATCTCTATGCCCATTTAAAATTCCCATTTCATTATCCTTATCCTGTCCGTGTCTTGCTAGATAGATTTTTGTCATCAGTTCTGTTTTTGATAAATAAATTATTTGTATGAATTATCTAATAATTACTGTTTGAAAAAATCTTTCTTGAAATTCAGTTAAGGCTTTTATTTGCTCATCACTATAATGAATACCTTTTGGAACTATTATAAGCTTGTCGTCATCCTCATTCGTTCTTTGAATTATTGCAATACAATCTCCCTCAAAATCATCAATAGGATCAAATACACCAAGCAGATAAGCATGTATTTGTTCTCCATCTGGAGCAATAGTGTCCGGAACATATCCGTAGTTCAAACAATAAATAAAACCGCGCTTTGGGTGTTTACTCCCCAAAGGTCTATCTATTTTAATTTTAACCGTTTGTCTTAAATATTTTGTTGAGTAATCCATATTGATTGTTTTGTAAATTAAAGTTAGTTTCTTTTGCGTTCTGATTATTTTACGCAGGACTTTTTATTTTCCACCCATCAATAGTAAATCCTCACATCTTTTTGAGAACATGATTTGTGATCATTGTATATCTTTTCATCATTGTTGATTCATCTTTGAGAGTAATGGCTAATACAAACATATTAACAAATTCTTCATCTGGAAAATTGTTAACATGGTACTTTTTCTTATCTTTTTCATTGATGAGAAAACGTCTTAATTTATGGATAGGTATTGAATCAAATTGCAAAAATTTCGCGTAAGATTCGAATAAATCTTTTAAACAATTAAAGAAAACAAAAGAGAATTCTTCCGACTTTGAATCAAATACTTCTACTAAATTATCACACATATCCCAGATGTGATATTTTGCTATTTCAATTTGGGTCATATTTTGCTTAGGATTTTTCTTTTTCAAATATTTTTTTGAATATTGAATAAGTTCTTCTAATTCACCTGTTTTATCAAAAAGTACTTTTCCAGTACAGAACATGTGAGCATTTATTCTTCTCCTAGAGTTAAAATCATCTTCCAAATATTGATGATGTCTTTTTGTGGTGTTAGCAAAATACTCAATCAAAATTCCATCGATAACCTCATTACCTCTTTCTCTCCAAGAAGTTTTTTCATCTAAAAGAAAATGAATATCAATATCCGAATGATTGCTAGGGTTCCCAGTAATATAGCTGCCGCAAACAAGAGCTCCAATTACTTCTTTTTTGTTTTCTCGTTGTTTGATAAATTTTTGCAATACAATCTCCCAGTTTTCTTGTTTTTTCATAGTAAGATTGAAATAAATCGCCATTTTATTTTTGTGTCAACGCTACTTTTATTCCGAGTCCGATTAAAAGACCTCCTAATATTTTATTAAAAATTCCTTGAAATTTATCAAAAGCATTTCTGATTCTTTTTTGAGTGAAAATACTGCTACCAATGA
>CAZIUS010000006.1:7312-18653 GCA_964542385.1 uncultured Candidatus Peribacteria bacterium | reverse complement strand
GCTGTATTTGTAATCATAATCATACTCAAAACTGCAAGAATTAGGTTTGGAGTATCTGGAGAAATTATTAGTGTGAATAGACTCAAGAAAAACAAAGTTGCTTTTGGATTGAGTACGTTTGTTAGAAACCCTATTTTTATAGCTTCAAATGGAGTGATATCTGTTTTTTGTTGCGTATCTCAAACTTCAATTTTTGATGATTTTGAAAAAATTGATTTTACACCAATATATATCAAATATCCTGCACCAAGCAATTTAATCACATTAAAAATCAAAATTGATTGAGAAAGAATAATAGCCAATCCAGCTATACAATAAAGTATGTGAACCGATATTCAGAGTCCAAATCCAATAGCAGTCCAAATTCCTGTTTTTCTTGAGTAAGATAGTGAATTTTTAACTGCAACAATAAAATCAGGACCTGGGCTTATTACAGCTAATAGATGAATTAAAGTAACTGTCCCAATAAGTGCTAAGTATTCCATATCAATAAAAAAAATAAAATGACCTATTTAAAGCTTTTTCAAATTATTTTGCATTTCAATAGTATACACAATTCAATTTTTGTCTTCACAGCTTAATAAATAAGTATAATAAATATACCATTTACCCTCCCAATTTCAACACCAACACTTCAATCAACTCCTTGCATTTCTCCTCCAAAAAGCTATATCTAACTGCTTTAGAACGACATAAATGGATGACAAATAAAACAGCACTGATTATTCTAGACGGACGAGGGATGACGACGGATGTGAAGAGATCGGCGACGGCGAAAGCGAAGACTCCGTTTATTGATTCGTTGTATGAAACAGTGCCTCGATGTACACTACAAGCAAGTGAAGAAGCGGTCGGATTGCCTCGCTGACAAGTAGGAAATAGTGAAGTAGGACATAGTACACTTGGGACGGGGAGAGTGAATATGCAGTCTTTGGTGAGGATTGATCGTGCAATTCAGGATGGATCGTTGTTTGATCATGAACTGTTGCATGCGGTGTGTGTACGTGCAAAAATAACCAAAAGACCAGTGCATCTTTTGGGATTGGTGAGTGATGGATGAGTGCATAGTCATATTCAGCATTTGTTTGCATTGATTGCATTTTTTACGAAACAAAATACACCGTTTGTGGTGCATGCGATTACCGATGGAAGAGATACTGATCCGTACTCTGGTGTATGATTTATCGAACAATTACTGCAGAAATGAGAAGGAACTACAGGAAAACTGGTTTCCGTTATAGGACGTTATTATGCGATGGATAGAGATATGAGACGAGAAAGAGTGGAACGTGCGACGCAGTTGTACTTTGAAAAACAATGAACCGAGACGACGGACATTTTGTCGACAATTCAACAATGCTATGATGCGGGCGTGACTGATGAATTTCTCGATCCCATTCGATCTGGTAATGATAATGACGCTATGCAATCTGATGATACCGTGTTGTTTTTTAACTTTCGCAGTGATAGAGCAAGACAAATTACGAGCAAACTCATGGAAACGATGCAGGTAGTCAGTATGACACAATATGATGAACAGTATGCGTGAGTTGGCGTTTTATTTCCAGCAATTTCACTAGCAAATCCATTGTGACAAGTACTCAGTGATGCATGAATGACGCAACTCAGAATAGCAGAAACAGAAAAATATCCTCACGTCACATTTTTTTTCAATGGTTGAGTGGAGAGTCCGTATTCAGGCGAATCGAGGATTATGATTCCATCACCAAAAGTTGCGACGTATGACTTGCAACCAGAAATGAGTGCTGAAGCAGTAACTGATGCCTGTTTGCACTTTGTGCAAGAAAATCATCCCAATTTTATCTGCTTAAATTACGCAAATCCTGATATGGTGTGACATACGTGAGTTTTCTCAGCTGTGGTAAAAGCGTGTGAAACGGTAGATTTTTGTTTGGAACGTTTGTCACAAATGCTCGTGAAAGAATGATATACACTCATTGTTTTGGCTGATCATGGTAATGCAGATTGGATGATTAATGAGGATGGCACAGAAAATACTGCACATTCACTTGCGTTAGTGCCTTGTTTTTGTATTAATGGTCCTGTTGGCTTGAAAATTCATACTGGATCACTCGCAGATATTGCACCAACTATTCTAACGTTGATGCAAAAACCACAACCTGATGAAATGACAGGAAAATCATTGATTGTTACATAGGACGGAAATAAATTTCGTTCTACCATATCTTAATAATGGCGGACCGTGTCCGCCGCTACGACACAAAATAATGCATGAATTGTATCGAAATAGGACGCAAAAAATTATGATTATTAAATTCATGATTGGACGCAAAAATTGCGTTTCTATTACAATAGGACGCAAAAAATTGCGTCCCTACCCGTTTCGGTTATCTTTTAACTATTAATCCTTTTCTATGAAACGTACGAAAATTATTGCAACGATCGGTCCTGCATCGTGGACAGAAGAGACTATCTTGTCACTGTATCACAAAGGGGTAAATGTGATTAGAATGAACTTTTCTCACAAGGATCATGATAATATGGCACGTGTGATTGGTATAGTCCGTAAATTAAATGCTGAGGATAAAACGAAATTGAGTTTGTTACTTGATAATAAATGACCAGAAATTAGAACGTGAAAAAAAGAAGAAAAAACTGCTTATAAAAAAGGTGATTTGGTTAAAGTCTTTATAGATGAATCAAGTGTATGACCAGATGATATTTTTTGCGATTATCAATTTCTCCTGGAAGATATGAATGTGGGTGATGTGCTCAGAATTGATTCGTGATTATTTGATGCAGAAGTCGTAGAAATTCATGATACCTATTGTGTTTGTAAAGCATTGAATGATGCTGTGATTGGTACCTATAGACATATCAATCTGCCTGGGAAAAAATTAAAATTGCCGTGAATTACTGAAACTGACGAAGAGGATATGCTTTTTGCAATTCGTCATGGACTTAGTATCGTGGCAATGAGTTTTGTGAGAAGTGCTCAGCATATAGAAGATCTTAGAACATTTTGGAAAAATAATTGAGGTGATAGATTGCATATTATTGCAAAAATAGAAAATCAAGAATGATTGGATAATCTAGAAGAAATAGTTAAAGCCAGTGACGGTATTATGGTGGCAAGAGGTGATTTGTGAATAGAAGTACCAGTAACGATGTTGCCGTACTATCAAGAAAGAATTATCGAATCATGTCATAGACATTGAAAACCAGTTATTGTGGCAACTCAAATGATCGAATCGATGATGAAAGAACCGTTTCCTACAAGAGCCGAAATTAACGATATCTATCAAGCAGTACAAATGTGAGCAGATGCAACGATGTTGTCTGGAGAAACAGCTATTGGTTCTTATCCACTTGAAGCAGTTTCATATATGCAACAAACGATTCAAACGGCAGAGCAGTTTGGAGCAAAACATATGTTTGATTTTGACGATGAAGCACAGGACTTATGATGAAAAGTATATCAGCATTTGTTACAATCAGCGCTTTATCTTGCAGAAAATATTGATGCTGCAGCAATTGTTATTTTTACCAAGACTTGAAGAGGCGCAAAATATCTTTCAGCATATAAAACTGATACGCCGATTCTTGCTTGTACATGGGATGCGACTATAGTCGAACAGTTGTGATATTATTATGGTGTGGTTGCTCGTTTGATTACAGGAAAACCTGAAGTAAATTTTGATCGAATTATGTCACAGACAAAAAAATTAACAAATCCTGAAAATAAACCTTTTGTTCTTATTAGTGATACTGATATGATTGCATGAAAATATCCTACAATACAAGTAATTCAATAATTTATTTTTTTTCATTTACCAATGTTTACTATTCATAAATTACACGCACGTGAACTTCTTGATTCACGTGGCAATCCTACAGTTGAAGTAGAAATTACTGTTTCAAAAGCATGATCAAAAGGAAATGGTCGCGCATTGGTTCCATCTGGAGCATCAACCTGAACCCACGAAGCACTTGAATTACGTGATGGTGACGCTTCTCGTTACTTGGGAAAATGAGTACAAAAAGCGGTAGCGAACGTGAATACGCTTATTCACGACCACATTGTCGGCAAAACGTTTGCGACGCTTTCTGATTTTGATAGTGCATTATTGGCTTTGGATGGGACAGAACATAAGTCACGTCTTGGAGCAAATGCTATCTTGTGATGTAGTATGGCCTTTGCGGTTGCAATGACTCACGCTACAAATCTTGACGGATCGTTATATCAAATGCTTGCTGAACAAGCGTGAATTGCACATCCACACATTCTTCCAATTCCTCTCATGAATGTGATAAACTGATGAGCTCATGCAGATAATGCGCTCGATTTTCAAGAACTTATGATCATTCCTGAAGGTGCATCTTCATGTAATGAAGCTATTAGAATGGGAGCTGAAGTTTTTCATGCATTGAAAAAAATACTCAAAAAAGCAGGCTACGCGACCAGTGTCGGTGATGAAGGTGGCTATGCACCAAACGTTCAGTCAAATGCTGAAGCGTTACAAATGATTTTAGACGCAATTACCGCAGCAGGATATACGACTGAACAAATCAAGATTGGTTTGGATGTAGCGTCGACTGAATTCTATCGTGACGGGAAATATCACTTTGAAGGAAAAGAACTGACGTCAGCACAGCTTGTTGATTATTATTTAGATTTGATTAAAAACTTTCCAATCGTGAGTATCGAAGATGGTTTTGCAGAAGATGATTTTGCAGGACGAGCATTATGTCAGAAGACGTTTGAAGAAAAAGGATTGGCCCATATTCGTACCGTCGGTGATGATTTGTATGTAACGAATGTGAAAAGACTCCAGATGGGTATTGAGCAAAAATTATCAAATAGTATTTTGATTAAGTTAAACCAAATAGGTTCTGTAAGCGAAACGCTTGCTTGTATTGCTTTGGCTCATAAAAATGGTATGCATACAATTATTTCGCATCGTAGTGGTGAGACAGAAGATACGTTCATTGCGGATCTCGCGGTCGCAGTAGGGAGTGGATACATCAAAACATGATCGCTTTCAAGATCAGACAGAATAGCAAAATACAATCAGCTCATGAGAATCGAGGAAATCTTGGGTGGAGAGGCGAAATGGGGGAAGGAGTAGTATCTGTTTTTTATAAAAATTTGCAAAAAAATGAACGTATTCGTATAATCAAGAATACTTTATATTTTTTGTTTTTTTATGGAAGGAAGTGTACATCGATGATCATTTATTTGAGGGATATGATTTTTTTTGGTTGGTATGATTTTGTTTGAAGAAACGATCAAACAAGCGGGAAAGTGACGATTAAAACGTGTCTTACAAGAAAATACTAAAACCATTACTAGCAGTATATCTGTTTGATTAATACAAACATTTATTTTTCAAAGTAGCACAATAGTGACAATGATTACGTTATGATTTGTCTGAGCGTGAATGATTGGTATGTATAACGCATTATGAGTTATTTTATGAGCTAATATTTGATCAACATTGACCCCTTGGCTTGTTTATTTGCTGTGATTCAAAACATCATTGGAACAGTATGTACTTCCACTTATTGGTGTGTGATGAATAGCGATGATGATTACCTGATCAAATACAATTCCACACAAAATGTGAAGATTTGTTGTCTCATTTAGTTTGTTGTTTTTGTGACTTGATTATATGAAAACAAGTGTTGATGCATTGGCTTCGACAATCGATTTGTCTGCTTATGCACATTGGTGATTATTGTGATTTACTGCGCTTTGATTGTTTATTACTACAATTATACAAACGAGTGCATGAGTCATGATCATAGCACTCACTGCTGTTTCATCGTGATTGATTACTTTAGATATGTGATTTGCAATTGTTATTGGTGCAAACTTATGATCAGCATTGACAACGACCGTAATGTGATTTTTATCGAGTACTCGTAGTCAACCAGTCAAGAAACAAGTTGCTGCAAGTCATATGGTTTTTAATCGAGTAACATGAGTTGTTGTTATTTTATTGATAGTCCCATTGAAACAATGAGTTATTTGGCTAGTATGAACCAAGGATCCATCTTTGGTTCTCGCAGTGTTTCATACGGTATTTAATATTATTTTATTGGTTATTTGGATTCCATTTTTAAAAAAATATGCTCAAAAAGTAACATCTTGGTTTGTGGATCGTGACGCTACGCATCAATTTGCTGTGACGCAAATTAACACATCAATAAATGAGGAAATATTACAAGCACTCCATACTGATATGTGATACTTATTATCAGTAGTTATTGATTATAATCGTTCTCTCTTACAAAAAAAATGACCAAATAGCTCGTTGCAAGTGTTAGAGCTTTATGCAACGATTAAGTTGTGAGAAGAAACCATATTAGCTGCAATGAATAAGTATAATCGTGCTGAAAAAGTTGATTCATTTGTTTATCATATGATTAATTCCTATGATGAATTATTGCTTGAATTGCTTGCAAGCGCAAAATATCTCAAAGACATGGTTGATCATTTTGATAGTATTGTTGAATCAAAAGAAAATAACTGAGAACTTTTTTATAGTACTTTACGTGATATGATTTATGACATTACGGATCGCGTTGATGTAATGATTCATACCCATTATGATATCACTGTTTTGGATCAAGTTTATGATCAGATTTCACATATTATTGCTGAATATCATGAGCAATTTTGATTGCTTATTACGCAACATACTGATAAAAATTCTCCTACTGCATTAATTGCGGAACTCATTAAAACTCATCATTATACAATGCTTTCTTGTGAAAATCTGCTTGATGCGTCCTATCGTTTTAGAAAAACATTGCTTGATAAAACGCTTGGTACTTTATAAATTTGGACACTGATGAATATTTATTCTCTATGATTAGAATCGGCTATTTTATACTTTTTCATATGATAAGGAAAAAATATCATTATTTGTCGAAAGACTTCGTGAATATACGATTATTGCATCAGAAAAAAAACTGCATCAAATACATGATGCAGTTTTACAAAGTGATTTTGTGACGTATATTGATTGTAATTCATGTCACAAACCAGAAGTAAGATGAATATTTTCACGTGATGATCAAATAAAATATATTGCTCAAAATAAACAACTAACTCTTTTATCAAGAATCACTGCTATGATGCACGTTACTGAAGAACTACTACAAACACTGTAATAATTATTGGACAATTGTTCCAGTTGCTTCTTCAGCAGCAGGTGTAGGTTCTACTTCAGGAGCTACAACTTCTTCAGCTGGAATTGCTTCAGCTTGTGGTGCAGGAGGAGTTACTGTATCTCATTTTTTATTCATGTAATTGTTATCCATCATTCCACAACCTCACATTTTATCCATTCCACATCCTCATTTTCCTCACATCATACATCCTCCTTTTTTGTCTCGTCCTCATCTATCTCACATCATTCATGCTTTCATACCAAACACAAACATACTTCACAAAAGAATTACACCTACCGCAATTCTACCAATAGACGCTCGAAGATTACCTTTTGAACAACAATTATTTCCACAACATCATCATGAACAACATGATTTTTCCTCATACGTTGGTGTTATTTTTGGATTTTCCATTATTTATAAAAAAATGATAAAACTATAAGTGCAATTTTACTCGAACAATTGAAATTTGCAAGAGGAAAGTGATGAAGGTATATTTAAATTGTCTCGATAATAAGTGTATGTTTATTAATCAACAATAAATTGACATCTAAATGCTCTATGTGTATAATTAATGAATAATACATTTTATTTATAACTATTACCATGGACAAAGAAATGATGCAAGATAACTTACACTTTTTATCACAAAACGATTACTCGTGAACATTTGATGCAATATTGAATGTTGTTTTCTGAAATGGATTTTGAAAATGATTTTTAATTATATTATTTATAGTACCAGCATTATTGTTTATCTATTTTTTACCAAGTTATCTTGCCCGAAAATATAACGATAATTATCGAACAGTATTTTATTTAAATATTGCAACGTGATGGACAATTCTTTGACGAGTTTGATGTCTCATTTTAGCAATATATGATAAAGAGTAGGTTGTTGAGATTTTTTGTATGATTTTTTAATCTGTTGCGAATTGTAGTTGGTCGGCAAGTGTCACCTATTCAGATTACTTTTATTTAAACATTATCAAAAAACTTTATTGCAAACTCACAAAATTCAATGATTACTTTTTTATCTAAATCAAACTCTTTTCTACTACCGAGATAGTTTTTTGACGTTGGCGTTATCTCTTCTCAATCAATTAATTCTTCAACGGTAATACATTTGATGTGTTTTTTGGAAACTAATATAATGTATGCATTTGTATAAGGATATCACTTTGAAAGATCTTTTAGTTTAAATTCACCAGATGCTCTAAATTTTACTTCTACAAAGTAAACACTTTTGGTTGTTGGATTTTGCATAACAAAGTCAGGCATTCTTCTAATTTCATCTGCGACATCAGACCTCACTCATTTAAGAAGCTCCATGATTCATGGTATAGTATTTTCCATACCGTATCTAAATACATTATATCCTAGACTTAGAAATAATTCTTGTATCAGTGTTTCTGCTATTCTTCATTTTATCATGTTATAACGGTAATTATGATCTTTTTCAGATAATCATTCTACGTGATTTTCCGTAGAGTTTTTGTTTTGTTCTTTATAACAAGTGAGACAAAGTCATCCATTAAACTTAGTTTCTCATCAACAAATAGTACATTGAAACATTTGTGTAAAAGTAATAAAACATATAATATTATAATTGAATTATTTAACAAAAGCAAAAAAACCACCCCTTTCGAGATGGCTTTTTTATATTACACTAATTACTGATGACTAATAACTAATAACTAATGACTACTTCGTTTCTTCATCGGCTTCAATAACTTCTGCGCCTGGATTTTCAGTGGCAGCGTCTGAGTTTCGTTGTCCTCCGTATTTTTGATACATACCGTTGAGGGTTTCTTCGATTTGTTTCATGAGTTCTTCGTATTGTTCTTTGGTAGATGCTCAGTCTGCTTTCAGGTCATTTGCTGTTTTGACAAATCCTTCCATTTTTTCTTTGTCTTCGTCAGCGAGTGGTGCTTTTTCTTTGTTTTTTTCTGCGTCTTCTAGGAACTTTTCGACTTGATGAGCCATTGCGTCACATCTATTTTTTACTTCGATAATTTCTTTTTTCTTTTTATCTTCATCAGCGAATTGTGCTGCTTCTGCTTGTGCTTTTTCGATTTCTTCATCACTCAGACCAGTAGCACCAGAAATAGTTACTTTCTGTTCTTTTCCTGTAGTTTTTTCTTTTGCGCTGACATGCATGATACCATTTGCATCGATGTCGAAGGTGACTTCGATTTGTGGCTCACCTCTACGCATGCTTGGGATACCATCAAGATTGAATTGACCAAGTGCTTTGTTATCTGTTGCCATTGGTCTTTCACCTTGTAAAACATGAATTGTTACCGCTGGTTGATTGTCAACTGCAGTCGTGTATGTCTTGTTTTTCTTGACTGGAATAGTGGTATTTCTTGGAATGACGACATCGACAAGTCCACCTTCTACTTCTACACCAAGTGAAAGAGGAGTCACATCAAGTAAGAGGATATCACTAACGTCTCACTGAATAATACCTCATTGAATAGCCGCACCTGCTGCAACTGCTTCATCAGGATTTACTGTTGCTTTTGGTTTCTTTCAGAAAATTTCTGTAACGAGATCGATGACTGCAGGAATTCTTGTTGATCAACCAACGAGAATAACTTCGTCTATATCAGAAGCTTTAAGTTTTGCGTCTTTCAAAGCGTCAAGAACTGGTTTTTTACATCTCTGGACGAGATCGTCAGTCATTTTATTGAATTGTGCTCTACTAATTGTTTCTTGAATATTACGTGGTTGTCCATCTTCACCGATTGTGATAAATGGAATCGTAATATCAACACTTTCTGTTTGTGAGAGTTGTTTTTTTGCATTTTCTGCTTCTTCTCTGAGTCTTTGTAGCGCCATAGCATTTTTACTCAAATCGATTCCTTCTTTTGCTTTGAAACCAGCAATAAGCCAATCAATAAGCTTTTTATCGAGATCAGCTCCACCGAGATGGGTATCTCCAGAAGTCGAGAGTACTTGAAATGTTCATTCAGCACCAATTTCGAGAACGGTAATATCGAATGTTCCACCACCAAGATCGAAGACAGCGATTTTTTCATCTTTCATTTTTCCCATTCCATATGCGAGAGCAGCTGCTGTAGGTTCATTAATGATACGTTCAACTTTCAATCCTGCGATTTCTCCAGCTACTTTGGTTGCATTTCTTTGTGAATCGTTAAAGTAAGCAGGAACCGTAATAACTGCTGAAGTAACTGGTTGTCAAAGAAATTTTTCTGCGTCTGCTTTGATTTTTTGCAGTACGAATGCCGCTATTTGTTCTGGTTTGTATTCTTTTCAATCAATAACAACGAGGACTCATCCATCTTTTCATTCTTTACATTCGTATGGTATGTTTTTTAATTCATCTTGTACTTCGTTCCATTTACGTCAGATCAGTCTTTTTGCTTCGTAGACTACATTTTTTGGTTCTAGAATTGCTTTTCTTTTTGCAAGTGTTCCCACCATAAGTTCTTCTCATTTGATGTATGCGATAGAAGGAGTAGTTCTTTCTCCTTCAGCATTTGCAATAACTTCTGATTTATCTCAGATCATGTATGCAAAACATGAGTTGGTCGTTCATAGATCAATACCAATAATTTTTCCCATTGTGTCTTTATAATAGATAAAAAGTGGCTTTGTAAAATCATTTCTAAAATGATAGCACGTACATTATACAGATGCTATCAAAAAATGCAAGAAAAAAGAGCACTTTTTTTGTTAGGTGCTCTTTTTCGTATTGTGATACTAAAAAAGAGCACTTTTTTTGTTAGGTGCTCTTTTTCGGATTATTATCGTTTTTTATATTGTATTAGAAACGAAGTGATCTTGTTGTTGGAGTCGATGGAACAGTCGTATTTGTGTTCGGTTGTTGAGTTATTGTTGCATCAAAAACAGCTCTAGTTGGTTCTTCAGTGATTACAGGTAAACTAATAGTAAAATTGGATTGTACTGTATCGTTTGCTTTATTATCTTTTTCAGGTGTTTTTGGTGGTAAAGGAACAATAATTGCTCATCCTCACTTATTTGGTGCTGGGGCAACAACACTGCGAGGATCAGTAATTGGTCTTGTTTGGTCTATAGGTTTTGTCGGAATAATAACTGTATTTGCATTATCTTGAATTGAATTATTGTTGTTGCTATTATTATTATTTCATACTTGTGTATTGTTGTTCGTAGGAGTTGATGCACGCATTTT
>CAZIUS010000006.1:0-7212 GCA_964542385.1 uncultured Candidatus Peribacteria bacterium | reverse complement strand
TATTATTATTTCATACTTGTGTATTGTTGTTCGTAGGAGTTGATGCACGCATTTTTTCTAGATTTGAAACATACGGTGTATATTTTTTATAGTTTAATAACCATTCTCTATATGCAGTATACATGGTTTTTCAATTTTCAAGTATTGGGTTTGTGCTTGAAAAATTACCATGATAGTATTCTGTTCATGATTTTACTGCTAGGTATTTTGCAGCATCATACGCATCAAATGTTCTTGTAACAAATTCTTTAAAGGTTGAATGTGACCATCGTGGTATTCATCTTTCTGATGAACTGAGTGGTAACGATAAATTCACCGTATTATCTATAAATTCATATCAGTTAGTGAGTCCACTATCATCAGTATAAATTGCTGAAGCTGAATATCCTGAATTTTTTCGTGACTTAACGTATTCGACAGTACTTGGAAACAATGCTTCTAATCAATCAATATTCGTTAATGGACGACACATCATTGCTTCAGGACTAGTACTACCATAACAATCAAGCCATTCACCTTGATTCATCGATCTTTTTGCTGCTTGCGCTTGTAAAGCTTTTGCTTGTGCTTTTACATAATCAAATTGAGGGTTTTTTCATTTTTTCTTTTCTATACCTTCAATCTCTTGAATAAATCTATTAATCATGTTTTTCTGTCAGTATAGTGCTGTTGATAAACTATTGCTTCCACAAGCTCATTCACCTTGCGTAAAAGCACTTTTGAAATGAGACATCAACCATATACTATCATCTTTGTATGGTCATGATCTATATGCCTGTGTATTAAATCATTCATTGGATTGCGGTCAAAGATCAAAACATCCATTTTCATTGATAAAAACAGCAAGTGATGGTAGTTGTTTTTCTTGTTCCGGTATCGCAACCATGTGTTCTTGAATTGGTTCTTTTTGGCTTATAAGTACTGATTCTATTGAAAAGTATGCAGTCCCCAAAAGGAGTACTGTAATGATTCAGCTATAAAGCATTTCTTTTTGTTTCATGCTTTTATTTAGAATTAAAGTAAAGTGGGAAATTCATTTAGAGAAGAATGACTCATTATTTAGAAACGAAGTGATCTTGTTACTGGCAAAGGTTGAGATGTTTCAGTTTTAGGAGTTTGCTGAGTAGGTTGTGTATAATATTCTTCTCAATATTTATAGTAGGTAGGTATCAAAACGCTATTTGCTGTTGGTAATTCTATGATTGTTGGTGTTTTGAGTTCAATAAGTTGATTGATTGGTTTTGTACTTATTGGTTGTGTTTTTTCTTCTTCAACCACTGTTTCTGAAGGCATTACTGGACGAGTAAATTGTTCAGGAGAAACGATTTCATTTGCCTCTTTATTTGTTTCATTATTGTCTTCTTCGTATACTGGTTTTGTTGGAGTAATTGTAATAGGATTATTTATTGGATTGTTTACTCATTCTGATTCTGTAGGAAGTGGCATTGTTTCTTCTTCAGATTCTTCTCATGCACGAGGTGCACTAACCGGAGGAATTACATTGTTTCATACACTACCTGTATCTTTACTTGGATATCAAGGTAGTTGAACAAACTCTTCTTCTGGTGATGGATTTGCAGGAAGTGAAATTATTTCAGATTCTTCTTCTACGGGTAGTGAGGTATCAGGCATTTCTTCAATTGGTTCACTGAGTCATGGTTGTGCTCATCCTTCTCATTGCATTTTCTCTAGTTGCATTTTTTGTAATTTTGATGTGTATGATGTTAGCTTTTTATCAGACAATAACCATTCTTTATAATTAACATACAAAGTTTTTCAGTTTTCAAGAACTGGATTACTTGCAGCATTATTTATTCTATCATCTTGTGTTCAAGCTACTCTTGCTAGATAGAATTCTGCATCATAGGCATTAATTTTTTTCATAACAAATTCACGAAAAGATTTTTGTTTTCGTCGAGATATTCATCTTTCAGGACTATTTAAAGGAATGGAAAGATTAATAGTATTATCAATAAATTCCAAACCATTACTACGTGGATCGTCTTTAGAACGTTGTATAAGTACTTCATTTAAGGCTTTTCATTCATGATTATAAATGTCATTCGGTCAATATCATTTATTAGCCCATCATTTAACGATATTTACTGCTTCAGGAAGAAATGCTTCTAATCAATCAACCATTGTTAATTTACGACATAACATTCAATCTGGGTCTCATCAATAACAATCAAGCCATTGTCATTGATTCATATTTTTCCCTCTTGCTTCGGCTTGCAATACTTTTGCAGCTTCTCTTACATAATCATAACGTGTGTTTTCTCATTGTTTTTTTTCTATTCTTCATAGTTCTACAAGAAATCTATTGATCATATTTTTTTGTCCATAGAGTGCTGTAGAAAGACTGTTGGTACCACAACCGAGTTCTCCTTGGGTAAAAGCGCTTGTAAAATGTCAAAATAACCAAAGATTATCATCTTGCTGATGTTCAGATCTATATGATTGTGTTTTAAATTGTTCGCTATCTATTGGTCATACATCATGACATCATTCTTCATTAATAAATAAACCGAGTTGTGGCATATTTTGTTCAGATACCTCAACCGTTGCATCTATTTCATTTGGTGCGTAGTGATTGGTAACTATTTTACTATTATTTCATGAATAGATAAGTATAGAGACGCTAATTACTAACGCTATACTTAGATACAAGTACTTTGTTTTTGTTTTCATTTTTTTAGAAAAATAAAATTTATAATATTATAACTATTTTATATTAATTTGTCAATTATTTTGATATGCTTTTTAAGCGATGACAGTGTGATCCTGGTTGTATTGTAATTTTGATGAGAATCATTTCTTATTGAGCAGTTTCTGTAATGCAAGATATCCATTTTCATGTTCATGATCGACTTGACTATAAGCCATGTCTTTTAATGAAGTGAAAAACGTAATAATTTCAGTAAATGTTGCATCAGGTCATCGTTTATATAATCAAATTGTATCAAAAAATTTATCCCAATTATCTGATGGTATTCATTCATTATTACCCACAAGTTTTTGTATTTTTTTATCCATAAAAATTGTATTCAGTGTTTTCAATTCTTGAAGGTTCATAGGTAACGTTCATTCTTTTCATTGCGTCCGTTTTTGCAGGAGCAGTTTCATTGCATTTTGATTGCTTTCATTTTTGGAAAGCGCGTTTTTATGTATTTTTTCAGTATTTTTAGTATTTACTGAACCTGACATAAAATTAGTAAAATTCATCACTAGTGATTCTTTTTCAAGATTTTCAGCAATAGTGTTTTGTTCCGCTCAGCGTGATGTCTTATTTTTTTCTGAGACAAGACGAATTTTTTCCGTGATACGAGATTGTACGTCAGACCAATTTTCACAGGCGAAAAGCTCTTTTTCCGTGATTGTCGCTGCTTGTGTCAGTAATTCTTTTCTTTTTTGCAAAGAAAGAGGTAGTTTGGTGAGCGTATTCATTTCGTTTATTCATCGCAATGATGATAAAGTATTTGGTATAGTGACTGTTCACAGTGTACCATCAATAGTTATTTTACTTGAGAGGTTTTGATAAACGATATTTTGCGAAATAGTATTTCATGATTCTGCAATTGATAATTCTTTAAAATCAAATGCAATAGCATCGACTAGTCTTGTTCATTGGCTTGTAACGAGTCAAAAAGTCTCACGCAAAGTTTCACAATGTCACAAGAGTAATGATTGATTGATACGTTTGGTTGTAAAAATATTTATTTTATCCAAAAATTCATCTTTTCGTGATGGAGGAAGAGTTGTTTTTTTTGATTCTTGCTTCTTTTTATTATCTTTATTAATTTGATTTTTTGATCTGTTGGTATTGTCTTTTGGTAATGTTTTTCACAACAATCATGCCAACTTTTTTTGTTGTTTTTTAGAAAGTGGTTTTTGAAAAACATTCTGTAAATTATCATGAATAGTTTCAGGATTGGCTTGAGGGTTATTGAACAAAAAGTTTTCAATATCACGATTTGTTCCTACTGCGTTGATAAGTTGTTTTTCAAGTCAGGATGCTGTATTTTCTGCAATTCATTCTCGCGATAGATAGTTTAAATCGGTAAGATCAAGTAACGGGTTTTCAATAAACTTTTCATACAATTTTTTAAACGTTTGAAAAGATTCGTTTTTTGCAAGTATTTCTTTTGAATCATTTCATAGTGTCACTTGCGATCAGTTTGCTCTATTTACTGTGATTTTACCTGCTTCTATTTCGATAAGAAAGATAGGAAAGAGTTTTTTTATCATAGATTGATTATATTCTTGTATCCCTGATTTTATTTCTTCAATACTTTTTCAAGATTGTGTTCATTGGAGAATTATCTCATTTATCTTGTTTTTATATGATAGATCATTTTTAAGATGGTTTAGGATTGCGTCTTCAATTGCTTTTTTATCTTCTGGTTCTATTTCATTACTTACTTTCTCACTTATTTCATTTGCTTTAACTGTAATTTCTTCTCTATTTTTATTAATTATTTCTTGTTCTTCACTGTTTTTTACTCATGCATTTCAAAGAAGTAGCGGTAATCAAGAATTTTCAACAATTGTCGTGTTCATGAAATCTATTTTTGGTTGAGCTACTCAAGAAATTTCAGACATTAATTTTTCTTTTTCATTTTTTAATGCTTCCACTTCTAATGATTTTATCTGTAAATCAATTTCTGTTGATTGTATCTCATTTTCTAATTGACCAATTCTTATATAGTATTGTTCATTTATTTTTTTTGTTTCTTGTTTAGCGTCTTGTTGTAATTGCTTATCTTCGTTTTCTCTTTTTATTAGAATTTCTTCATTTGATGGAAGTCATGAAGCAATTCTAATCTGTTCTTTTTGATCTGTAATTAATTGCATAATAGTTTTTTCATGATTTTGTTTTAGTGTTAATTTTTTATTTTCATGATTTTCTCATTCTTCTTTTTCTATAGTTTCTGATTGTTGTTTTATTTCATTTATTTCTTGAATAGCGATTTCTATTTGATTTTTTGTTTGCGTTAACAATGTTTGTATTTCATTATATTCATTTATCAATATTTGTTCTTTTTCCTTTAACTTTTTTCATTTTTCAAGTTTTTCTATTCACTTTTTATAATCCTTATTTTCAGTTACTGTTTTTAACAATTTTTCTTTTTCTTCTATTTCTCAATTTAAATTATTTATTTGTTTTTCTTTATTATTTATTTCATCGATTACTTGTGTTTGCCTTGTAGATTTACGTTCATTAAAGTGTTGGTTTTCTTCCTCAATTATCTTTTGTAAAGTTAATTCTTTATTAATTATTTCATCTTTGAGCATTGTTTTTGCTTCATACTCATGTTTTTGATTCATTTCGTTTATTTCATTTTTAGTTTTGCTATCTAAGATTTTTTTATTTTTATAATATTCTTTATTAATATTATTATTATTGTCCTTAATAATAGTATACAAAGTATTGATTTCACGTGATTTCTCAATTATTGTATCGTTTATTTTTTGTTGTTCTTGATATGATTTTTGTGAATTGTTTTCGATATTTGCCAATTTATTTATAGGATTGATTGTTTTTTCTAGGTTCGACAAATCTGAACGGGTATCATCCAATTCTTTATTTTTAATAGATTCAAATTTGATTTCACTCATTGTTTCACTTAATCAGAGTAAATTTTATAATCAAATATATTATATATAATTAATTTGATTTTGTCAATTATTTAAAATAAATTATATTCACATTGCTCCTTGCAAAAATTATCAAAACAGCTATTGTCCATGTATTTATTTTTCATTATACAATGAAACGTCTTAATTTTTTATTGATACTGTTGTTTATTGTTATTTGATGAGTTTTTTATGTGTTTCAACAAAAGAATGTAATTCCTACAGATAATGAGATAGTACCAAATTCACAACAACAAAATAATGATGAATCACTTTCTGGAACTCAATGAACGTGAGTGATGCTGTCTGGTTCAGTAATTTCAGGGGCATTTGATGATACAGAATTACCGCTTGATCAACAATGAGCAGGTGTAGAGGAATTAACCAATACCTGAAATCAAGAATCAGATCCAGAAGTTGATGAAATTATCAATATTCTTGAAGAACTTATTGCAGAAAGTGAAACGAGCAATTAGTCCCTATTTATCATCTACCACATATGTCATTAACCTTAAAAGAATATATTACTGGAGTAAAAAACGGTAGTATTGATGCAAATAAGACACTATTGTCATACCTAGACAAAGCTAAAACGCAGGATACATACAATGCATTTGTAAGAATTCATGATGATTATGTCAATGCTCATGAAAATGATTTTGTTTCGCTTCCCTTAGCTTGAGCGCCAATTGGTATGAAAGATATTTTTATGACAAAATGATACGAAACGACTTGTTGTTCCAAAATTTTACAATGATATATTCCTGGTTATTCAAGTAGTGTTTTTGAAAAATTGGAAAAAGCATGATGATGTATGATCGGTAAGACAAACATGGATGAATTTGCTATGGGAGCTTCAAACGAAACCTCATGTTTTGGTGTGGTAAAAAATCCTCACGATGATTCGAGAATTGCAGGTGGTTCTTCAGGGTGAAGTGCTGCTGCCGTAGCAGCTGATTTGTGTTTATGAGCTTTTGCTACTGATACAGGATGAAGTATTAGACTTCCTGCTGCTTTGTGTGGTATTGTTTGAGTAAAAGCGACGTATGGAAGAACGAGTAGATATGGTGTCCAAGCGATGGCTTCATCGTTGGATCATATTTGAGTATTGACCAAAACTGTGGAAGATGCGGTGATTCTCATGAGTGCAGTGAGTGGGCAAGATGACCATGATGCAACATCAATACCATTTACAGCAGAAGAACAACAGTCTCGAAATGATGCGTTGACACGAACTGATTTGAACAACAAAAAAATTGCTGTTCCCAAACAGTTTTTTAATGAATGAATGGATCCAGACGTCAAACAAACTTGTTTGGATACTATTACTTATCTTGAATCACAATGAGCAACAGTAGATCGAATTGATTTACCTATTGTAGACTTTGCGGTACCGACATATTATATTATTACTCCTGCGGAAGTAAGTACAAATATGGCAAGATTTGATGGTATTAGATTTGGTTTACAATGAAATCCTGAAACATTTGAATCATTACATCACTATTATGCAAATATTAGAGCAGAATGATTTGGATCAGAAGTAAAAAGAAGAATCTTAACGTGAGCATATGT
>CAZIUS010000005.1:16056-21203 GCA_964542385.1 uncultured Candidatus Peribacteria bacterium | reverse complement strand
GTTTTTCTAGAATAGTTGCCGAATACGACTCCCTCCCAGAGGGACCCGGTCGTCGAAATGAGTTTTGATTTTTTTAATACGTTTATTGTATTGTTTCAGACAGAGCTCGTGACGGTTGAACACTTTGAATAGAAAGTATAAATTTTACAAATTTTTTACAAATTTTTTACACTATTATATCATTTTTATTGAAAATATGCTTGTAATTCGGAATACATTAACTATTACAAACATATTTACTTTGTATATAAACATGATTCTTAGTGATGGAACTATTCGTCGTATGATCGATGCTGGTGAATTAAAATGTATACTACCCGACTGAGAAAAAATTGAAGATATTGCATGACATATCGTATGTGCAAGTTTCGATCTTAGACTTGGTAATGAAATCAAATTCTTTCCAAAACTAGAGTGAGTTGTTTTGAATCCATTTACTACTGATTCAAAAGCTATTACGCAAATCAAACATTATAAAGACGATGAAGATATCATCATCCAACCCGGTGAATTTCTCCTTGGTGCAACCAAAGAACGTTTCTGACTTCCAGGAAATATCGTAGGAAGAGTGGAATGAAGAAGTAGTATCGCAAGACTCTGACTCCTCATCCATATCACTGCTTGATTTATCGATCCTGGTTTTGGACGAGATAATCCCTCTACCATCACGTTAGAAATCTGCAACATCAACGCAGTACCAATCGTCATCAAACCAAATATGCGCATCTGCCAAATCGCTTTCGAAACAATGGATACCGACGCAGCAATCCCTTATAACGTCAAAGGAAACGCAAAATACAACGGACAAATCAGTCCTCAAGAAAGTAGATTGTTTGTGAGTGGGTAGAGATTTAAATTATTTCATTTTTTATAGTTACTTTGAGTAATGTATCCATAAATTATTGAGAATATCTGCTATGTGACTATTAGCTACATCATTACATTTTTTTATTTTAAACTTTATATCATTTGTAATTAATAAAGACTTTAGTTTATTTGCTTTCTTTGTGATAAATAATATTTTATATTCTCACCCATAGTCATCAGCATCTTTAACAACAAAAGGTGCATCACTTTTCGCAATTCATCAACTCTGATAACATTCTCATACTATTTTATCAAATAAAATTAAAAGTTGTAAATCATCATCTTTAAGTTCAACGTAACTAATTCTATAGATTTCATCACTTCAATATTTTTGAAAATATATTTTATCTTGATTATCAATCATAAACGTCATAGAGACTCACTGTTCACCCGTAAATATATAATTATTTAATTGATTATTATACTCAATCTTTAGGTTTTGATTTTTCTTTATATTCAAAAAATATGCCAATAATTCTGCACGTCGTGGTCAATTTTTTTCTTTTAGAATTTCATTCATAACAAAATCATCTGTACTATTATCGAGTTTATTAAATATTTCTTGTTTTTCTTCAAAACTTTTTTCTTGAATATCAGCAAGGGTTTGTTGCAAATCAATGACTATGTTAGTGTTTTTAATTTCAGTACTTTCTTCTATCGCCTGAAAATCATTAGGCAACATACTCAAAATATGTCTCAAAACCTCAGCTAATTTTTTAGTATCAAGAATTCAATTATCAAGGTTATTGATGATTGTTTCAATTTCTTCTTTCTGAAGCTGAGTATTTTGAGCAATATCATTCTGTTTTACCATTTAAAAGTCACAAATAAAAATATATCTAAGTATAGATATATTCTCAAATTTTTGCAAATTTTAACATCATTTTTCTACACCTCAAACGTAATCTTTCAATTCACATATTGCGTGATTAGCATAGTTATTTTTTTCATAACAATTTCTTTGATTATGTAATTTTTGAGAGTATAGTCAGATTTTTTATTGACGATATACTTGATGAATAAAGATTCTACTATACATGTTTTATGAATGAATATTTCATTATTGCAGAATAAAGACGCTGATTTTGTCAGTTTGACTGATATTGCAAAATGGAAAAACACAACTGCACCAAAAGATGTGATCAAAAATCGGTTGAGATTAAAAAATACGGTTGAATATTTATGATTACGAGAGTGGATCAATAATTCAAATTTTAACGGGGTCGAATTCGACTCCTTTAAAAATGAAGCAGGCACAAATGCTTTTACACTCTCTCCTACACTTTGGATCAAAAAAACACAAGCGGTTTGATTAATCACCAAAGCATGAAAATACTGATGATGAACATTTGCACACAAAGATATTGCTCTAAAATTTGCTTCGCGAATTTCTGTTGAGTTTGAATTATATCTCATTAAAGAGTTTCAAAGACTTAAACAGCAAGAAATGAAATCGCTTGATCGAAGCGTAAAAAGGTTTCTCACAAAAATAAATTACAAATTCCATACAGATGCTATTAAGGAAAACTTAATTCCAAATACACTCACAAAACAACAAATTAATTGTATCTATTCAGATGAAGCAGATTTACTTAATGTAGCTCTCTTTGGACAAACTGCAAAAGAATGGAAAACACAAAATCCAGATATACAATGAAATATAAGAGATTATGCAACTATTGAACAATTGATAGTACTTGCAAATATAGAAAACTTTAATGCTGAATGTATAAAACTCTGAGTTTCTCAAAATAAAAGAATCGAACTACTGCATACAACCGCTGTCCGTCAAATACGTTCTTTATTACAACGAGATATTACAAAACAACTACCACATCAATCTCATTCTACACCTCTAACGCAATTATCAGGATCGTAATCAATGTTTGATACTTGATTCATGAGAAAAACTATTCTTCAAAACTCACAAATAAATTGACTTATTAATTTTAATAATTATATATTACTATAAATTTTTAATTTAATTGATAATAATGTGATCAATAGGACTTATTACACTTATGGAAGATGATCAAGTAGCGTTCAAATGTATTACTGGTTCCAATGGAAATAATATCAACTATACAACTCAAGCAATACAAAACATGCAATCTATTACAGCAAATGAATTATATGATATTTGTTTGAAAACGTGATTTTGAGATTCAGATTGTCTTGTGATACAATCTAAAAATGATTGTCATCATGAAACAGATGATTATTTATCTGATTTATATAAGTCTGAAGAAAGATTTAACAATCCTGAATTCAATCCTAGATGGGAAATATGAATGAGTGATTTTTTTGAAATAATTGATATTACCAAATAATTAGAAAAAAAAGAATCTTTTGAAATCAGACTTGCTGAGTTACGGAAATAAAACCAGATTTAGCAAATATACGAAGAGACACTTTAAAAAATAGATGGTTTCAAATCTATTTGCCTCTATATACAAATATATTTATTTTTTCTTCATCACAATGATCAACGATTACCTCAAAGAAGAACAATATTCTCATGATGACATTACTAATGCAGCACTTATTATTCACCCAAAATTAGAGTGATATAATATTACGAAAGATCAGATTGCTCATCTTTTTGAAGAATGATCAAATTTTACACATCTTAAAACACCAATTTATGATGATTTTAATAATGAATTCCGAGATAGTGAATGATATTATATGGCAAAAAGAACTAACAATAGTGAAATAAAAAAAATGATTGCCTTTCTTTCTACGTGATATTGATTATCTAGAAAAGCAAGAAAAAAGTATGTACTTGAACAAGATTTGGAAAAAAGAGTTCTTTTCATGGAAGAAGCAATTATGAAAAAATTTGATACAAATCAAGATCTTCAGAAGCTATTACTAAATACATGAAAAAGAACGATAATAGAATACACATACCGAGGCGATACATTTTTTGGTATTGACCAAAATACACTCAAGGGAATGAATGTTCTTTGAAAGCTACTTATGGAGTATAGAGATACTCATTCTTTAGATTAATTATGACAAATTCAATGCGTCACGAAAAAAATATACAAACAGAATATTTCCAAAAAATTCTGGATGGTGTAAAAAAATATGAACTTCGCCTTGCAGATCGAGATTGTCATGAATGAGATGTTTTACTTTTGCGTGAACGAGACCCTATCACAGAAATATATACCGGAAGAACAATAGAAAAACAGATCACACATATCTTGAAAACAAAAGACGTGCAGTTTCGAGAACAAAAGGATGTAGAAAAATATTGATTTCAAATTATTTCTTTTAAATAACCTTTTCTAATAGCGGCAAAAGCAATGCAAAATACAACTGGTGTCTACTGGGAAGTAGATTGTTCGTGAGAGGGTAAATTTTCAAACAATTCATTTTTATTATCATAATGATATTTCCATAGATTATTAAGTAAGCCTTCTAAATTATCTCTATCTAACCCAAATTTATTTTCTATTTGAAACTCTAAATTATTATTTACAAGCAATTTTTCCACTAAGTTATCATCTTTTATTTGAACAGTAATTTTGATTTTATTATTGTAGTTATTTGTATTAACAACAAAAGGAGTAATATAATCAACAATTCATCAGTTTTCAAAAGTTTCTCATATTACTTGATCAAGAAAAATCAAATAATTTAAGTCTTTATCTCAAAATTTATAACTTGTACTAATTTGATGCCACTCATCACTTCAATGTCTTTGAATAAATAATCTATTATCTGTATCAAAACCAATCTTTATAGAAACTCAGTTCATACCAGTGAATATATAGACTTCACCATCTATATACTCTATCTTAACATTTTGTTTATGACATCTTTTAAAATAATACTGCAATAACTCTGCGCGTCGTGGTCAATTTTCTTCATTAATTATTTTAAAAAATACATGATCAACACTACTCTTATCAAGTTTGTTGAATATTTTTTGTTTTTCTTCTTCACTTTTAATAGGCTTTTCTTTTTCAAGAACTTGCTCTAAATTTTCTGTTGTATTTTGCACAACTTCTTCTGTAGCATTATTTTGAGTTTGACTTGTACCTAATTGTGTAAGTAAATACCTCAATACTATTGCTATTTTTTTTGCTTCTATAACTCAATTCTCAAGATTGACAATTACTTCTTCAATTTGCTCTTTACTAAGTTGATTTATATCGGTTCCCTTCTCAAGAACATCTTGTGTAGTTGTCATTATTTTTTAAAAAACATAAAAATATACTCTAGTATACATATACTATATATTTTATGCAATTTTTTTCGATATTTTT
>CAZIUS010000005.1:0-16046 GCA_964542385.1 uncultured Candidatus Peribacteria bacterium | reverse complement strand
CAATTTCTACACCTCCAACGTAATTTTCCCATTCACATATTGCGAAATGAGTATAGTGATTAACTTATCATAATTTTCATAATAATTTCTTTGATTTTATTATTTTGTGAAGTATAGTAGTCTTTTTATGCTACTTATACTATGAAATCACTGCAAACATATCATATACGAGCTGAAGAATCGTATCATATTCATCAAAAAAACATAACCGATCGTTTTCTTAATCCCTGAGAGATATGGTATGTAAAACTATGATGTAATATTGGAAATGAAATTGACGGGAAAGAAGCATTTTTGAGACCTTTTTATGTAATTAAAATCTTAGGTAACATTATAATATGTCTACCTATGACTTCTAAAATCAAAAATAATTCATTTCAATTTAAACTTTCTAGTAATTCTGCAATAATCTTAGATCAAATAAAATCTTTTGATAAGAAAAGATTCATTAAACGTGTTAGTACTATTGATAAAAATACTCAATCAATAATCAAAAAAGCTACTCAAGAATTACTTCTCAAGTAGCTTTTGTAAACGGTGACTTTCTTTGCAGAGAGCTCCGCGGATCCTAAACGGACACAATACAATTATAGTAATGATATTTTTTCAATTTGCAAGAGATGCGTTTATTTTTCTACTTCTGTCACCAAACGATCCTCTTCACTCATTCGATTTCTTTGAATTCGACCGCTTTGACTTTGATTTTATCGCCGATGTTGTAAAAATCTTTTCGTGAATCGAGGTTTCATGGGACGTCTACTTGTGATTTATGTAACAATCACTCTACTCACTGAACGGTGACAAATAAACCATAATTATATTTTAATTTTACATAGCCTTCGTATTCTTTACCGAGCACAATAGAATCTATCGTTACGGCTGATTCTCACGTCGTTTCGGCTTGTTGTTTTGCCTCTTCTTTTGCTTTTTCCATTACTTTTTCTGCTTTGGTGAATTGTTTTGATGCTCGTGCTTTCAGAAGTTGTTCGAGATGAGCCCTTTCGACCGCATAACGTTGTCTGGACTGTTCAAGTATCTTGAGTTTGATTTCTTCAGAAGTTTCAGGTCTTGGTAATGGGAAAGTGCTAATACTGAATGGATCACTGGTGACACCATTAATCATCAACCTCGTATACGCTTTAAATTTCGGCAAAGAAAGCAAATCGTTTGGCGTTACCATTTCTTTGAATTGCGAAGACATTACGGTCGCATCGTCGTATCACAGTCCAAAACTCACAATCGTACCCACATTACCAAAAATTGCATTCCTTACATTTTCTTCAATCTGAGCGGTAAACTGATTTGCTACAATAAGCGATAAACGATACTTACGTGCTTCTGATAAAATATTTGAAAATGATTCTGTCGCAAAGTTTTGAAACTCGTCTATATAACAAAAGAAATCTTTTCTGAGATGTTGTGGGGTATCAGCTCTGGACATTGCATCAATTTGCAATTTGGTCACAAGAAAAGAACCAATCATCGCTGCATTATCCTCACCGATTTTCCCTTTTGAAAGATTAATCAATAAGATTTTCCCTTCATCCATAATTTTTCTAATATTGATTTTACTTTTTGGTTGTGCAAAAATATTTCTCACGATCGATGAAGACAGAAACTGTCCAATTTTATTGGTAATCGGACTAATTGCCTCGTTTCTTTGATTGTCAGATCGTTTATCAAATTCATCACGTCGAAACTTCAAGACAATAGGATCAGTAACACTTTCGAGTACTTCATCCTTAAAATTTTTATCGGTAAGCATACGTGCTACATGCATCAACGTTGCGTTTGGATATTGTAAGACACTGAGCATCACATTTCTGAGTATATACTCCAATCTCGGTCATCGACTCATGCCAAACAATTTTTTGAAAATCGAAACCACACCAGACGCGACAAGATTTTTTTGTTCATCATCGGTCACTTCCATAACGTTGAATCAGACTGGAAAATTAGTATCACTCACATCAAACAGCACCACATCATTGATACGTGACTGTGGAATATGCGCCAGACAATCATCAATCAAATCGCCATGAGGGTCAAGTACTGCTATTCAAGATCCAGCATGCATATCGCTTCTTACGAGATTTGAAATCAACGTTGATTTACCCATACCCGTTTTTCACACTATATATAAGTGCCTAAATTTATCTTCTGTCCTAATACCAAAACCTTTTTCATTTCATCTTCGATCTGTCTTTCATAATAAAGTTATATTATCTTCAGTGGGTGCAGGTAAAAACATAGGCGCAGACAGCTTGCGATACGTAATATATCTCAATGCAGTATTATTGTATTCTTTGGTTGGAAGATGAAATAAATTAACAAAAGAATTCTTTCGAGTACGTGCTGATTGTGGTTTAACTGATAATTTTATCGATCATTGATAAAGAAACTTCGTATATAAATTTGCCATTTCTTTTTGCATTTGATCTATTACACGCAATTCCTTAGTTCATTGTACTCGACATGAAACAGAAAAAGAAACCTCTCTTCACGATTTTTTAATTTGTTCTGCTTGTTTTTCATTGCTTCAATCGGCTTTTGGATCTTCATTTTTTCATCGATTTGACAAATTTTTTACAAATTTTTTACACTTATCTCGTCGTCATGTTGTTTCATTAAATTGTGATTCATAAAAAAGTGTTATTTTATGTCATGTTTGGAGTCATTGAAATCACGACAATATTTCTCTAAATGGATCGATATACCCACCTCATGAAGAAAATCATTGGACATCATGAAATGCTGGATCATCTGAAAAATGAATATACTTCCCTATTCATGTTGGTCAATTAAACTGTACTGCCTGTATCTCTGAAGTCGTAAAATTAGCATAAAATGTATTCATCACATATTCATGTAATGATTGAGGAAACCACATAAATAAACGAACTTCATCATTTGATCAATGAACTGCGAAATATACTTTCTCTTTTAAACTAGAAAAATTTCAAAGAAATGATTCTCGATAGGCAGGACCAGCCTCACTTTCGACATAAGGGAAAATTTCAAAACAGGTATACCCTTCAGGAATACTTGTCTTTTGTACTCATCCTCATCATAATGCAGTACCCAATGATTCAGCTCGACTCAATATTCACATAATCATAAAATAAACAAAAATACAATGCAACTATACTGATTATACCCTAAAAAAGCAAAAAAATGTTCACTCTCGAGCAAACATTTTTTGACATAATAACAATACAATTAGATGTATTTATTTATATACACTTCAACTTGATCTGGTGGTAATGCACCTATAAATTGATCAACTTGTTTTCATCATTTAAATATGGTTACTTGAGGGATACTTCTTACTTCATATTGCATTGCAATTTCTGCATTTGCGTCTTCATCAACATCAATTTTTACAATAAGCACTTTCCCATCATATTTCTCAGCAAGGTCATGTAATACAGGTCATAACATTCTACAAGGACCACATCGACTCGCCCAAAAATCTACTAAAACTAACGCTTCACTACTCGCGATAATTTCATCAAATTGTTTTTTTCAAACTACTTCAACAACACTCATTGGACAATAGAAATTAAAAACATTAACTTTTTAGTATTCAAAATATAATGATGTCACAATTCTTTTCAACATTCTAATTGTTTTTACACAAAGTTCAATACATCACTTAACTGCCAATACTTCAAATTGTTCAAGTCTTTTTAATCATGTTTGCACTCTTACCAAAAATTTTTGTGAATTAATTTCAAGAATTACTTCGTGGACATATTCTGCAATTTGCAAAAAACTTGCTTTGATGTGTTCAACATGAATAGACTTCCATGTGTCTGGGGTATAGTCAACGAATAGTTTTGGTTGAGTCATCGCAAAGAAGTAACGAGTAAAATAATGTATGTAATTGTTGTATACTTTTTTTTGATCAATACAAGAGATAAAACTAAATTATTTTATTAGCAACTTCCCCTTTATTTTTATGGGAACATTGCTATAAAAATTCTATTTAATAAGTTCAATTTTATGGGAAATTCTCATCTTTCAGTTTTAATAACACGAATAAAAAAACAAAAAAATAGACTCGTTTATATAAACGAGCTCAAAGAACAATTTGAGAAGACACTTGGTGATGCATATACTGAAAAAAAATGATATAAGTTAATCTATCATCTCAAAAATAAATGATATCTGGTTTCATTAAAAAAAGATATTTTTTGTTTTACTACACCAGACTTTACTACGACAGAATCAGAACTTCTACTGAATCGATATTGGTTAATTTTGGAACACCATCTAGAACACTATTGAAAAAAGCACTATATCGGATGAATAAAAGCGCTCGAACTGCATTATTGAAACAATGATATTCCTGATCAACTCTTAGTAATTACTGATACAAAACAATGAGTAGAAACGATTATGTCAGGCAAAGACATGCATATCAAAGTTTATTCACAACAAAAAAAATCACTTTTTGCATCCTTTGTTCCGTTTACAAAAAAAGTCAAAATAGGTAAAATACCATTTATCATAGCAAACAAAGAGCTTGCAATACTTGAATCATTATTTAGTTATGACGAAATGACTGATAGATACTCACGAGAGTATATCAAAAAAATCCTTAAAAAACATGAACTTGATATCGATACTTTGGAATCAATTTTAAAAATTTGAAAACATCATACCTCCATCAATAGACTTTTGGATATTGTTTCGATCAGTAGACCACAACAATTAGATCAGATTAAAGCGCTTATTAAAAAATATAGCTTTAGAATCAAAAACTAGAATGGAAGTGTCGCAAAGGTGATTCATTCATAAAAATAACTTAAAATTTGTTTATAAGTTGCTCATGCTTTAGCAAGTCTTTCTGCTCCATCACCACTGAGTCATACACCATGTCATTCAAATGATCATGAAGGACATGTAGCAGTATCTATTTTTCATAGTAACCAAGGCGTATCAGTTCGTCAAAAACGTTCACTTCATGATCTTGTGAATCCAGCTGAACAATGAAAAAATGGTAATATCGGTAAATATCAATCGTACATAACAAACTCATTCTTTGTTTTTTCTATTGCTTGTTGTCGTCTTGGTGTGGTTTGTTCTATACCTGCTCCGACATATTTTTGAAACAAACGCGGATCATCAATAGATTGATATGATACTCATTCAGGTACTGAAGGATGACGATTACCTCCTAAATACCACAAAATATATCATTTTACCAACAAACTCATGACACGTATTTTTTCTGGATGTTGCTCTTCTACCGTTTCTGCAACACCATTGAGATAGCTTTGTAGTGGGAGTGTGTTTACCACTGTTCGTCAAGCAGTTAATTTTTTTTCTAAATGCATATATGCTTCACGTTGAATAGAAATATCTCCACGGAAGTAGTTTAAGGGAAAGCTCGTTGATCATCTTGGTCGATTGGTTATAGTAATTACTGATCTAGGGTTTCATAAGCGAATCGTACGTGTTGTGTATTTTTTGAGATCGAGAAAAACGAGTAAACGTGAGTTATCTTCAGGATCTGGTAACGCACGAATCAGACGAATATCTGTAAAACGCTGATCATCAAGTATCACTGAACAACCACTTTCACATTGCATTTCTCGACTCGCTAACATCGTGGTCGGTTCATACAAAAGCACACTGACAGCGCGTTGCATGATTCAAGGAATATCTTGCGCAGTAATTTTTTGTTGTACTTTTTGTGTCTGTGTCGTCGGTACTACAGGTAGTGGATTATTTTGTTTACGTTTCTCTACTAGACTGTCTAATTGCGGTTTCCACACAACAGAAACATCAATCCATACCGCTCAAGCATCAGTATCAACCAAGAGTGCATATAAGCCACTAGGCGATGCAGATGCACGAGAAAAACGTGCAATTAATTTTTCACCGTTTCATCCACATTGTTCTAAAACTATTCATTCACCAAATAAGATACAATCACGAATAACACGATCAGGCATTGTATATTCAGCTACTACACTATCTTGTTCCATCCATACTGCCATTTTTTTTGGTAAAAAACGAAACTGAAATAATGAAGCTTTATTTCGTCCACGAAGTACCGCTAACATATCACGAAGTTGATTTCTCAGAGCAGGAAGACGTTTTTCAACATGTTCTCATGGACAAGCTGTATTTTTCGTATCGCTATGTCACACCAGGCTTGTATGAGTTGCAGTCACTAACCAAGGCTCTTCGTTAATTGCTGTAAAATAGGTTTGTTTTTTCATCGGATCAATATCATATTGCAACATCAATGATAACAATACTTTTTTCAGAGACCATAACATTTTTGGTGACGGATCATGCACATCATAATTTCACATCAATGAAACACCAATCGTTCTCGCATTATTTCGATCTGCATGCGCGCCTATGACATCTTTTCATCATGCTCTTCATTCATAAATTGTACCCATTGGATCAATAAGGAGATTGTACCCGATATCTCCTCGTCATTGAGTAATGGTATGTTGTTTGTACATTTCTTGCAAAGAAGCTTTTGCATCTTCTGCAGTTGTTTCCTGACGGGTAACGGTATGATGTAAGACGATTTTTGCTTTTGCACGATGATAAGAAAGTCATCGCAACAAACGTTTCCCATCGACTTCTCTAATCGTACTATCCACAATCATTTCTTCGGGATAGTTATTAATCAAAAATTCCTCTCTCGCACTGTTTATCTCATTTGAACGTTTTCTTTTTTCAAATGCACCTGTTGTATCTTCACCACTTCATGCCAACCAATCAGTAAAGAGTTTCGTACGATCCAACCAACTTTGATATCATTGCGCACTAAAATATCTCCACGATTCATTTGCTCATCGTGTTGCACGATCCGTAATCGGCAATCATGGAAAAGACCATGGTGCAGCATTACTTATTCACCAAAAAACGTAACTCACTGCAATGAGTAAAATGCATCGTTTTGTTTTTACCATACGTTCATTAAATAATAAATCAATGAACAGTATACGAAAGTAGTGAGAAAATTCTAGGATAATCATTGTATTGTTATGCAAAATCAGTATTTATGTATTATTATTTTGTTGTTAAGCTCGCTACTCATTCGACATCGAACTCCAAATTTCTAAGTCTACGGTATGTTGACTCAAGTACACACTGGCTCCTTCCAGTCGCTCCCCGCGAAGGGCGGGACTTCGTAGAAATTTGTCGTTTCGACGCCTCAATCGTGACGCTCGAAATTATATTTCCTTCATTTCTGCTATTTCCGTCGATTTCCTTCATTTCCTCCTCTCTTTCACCCATGTTCACTCATCTTCAAGTCCATACACACTACTCGCTTCTAGAAGCAATCGGTTCGCCAAAGGCATATGTGGAACAAGCAAAAAATCTTGGTATGGAATCTCTTGCAATTACTGATTACGCTGGAATGTATGGCGTGGTTGAATTTTATCAAGCAGCTAAAAAAGCAGGTATTAAACCATTGCTGTGAGTAGAACTTGGATATGTGCCTGATATGAATCGTAAAGATCCTTGAGAACTTGCAGGAATGATTGTCTTGCTCGCCACAAGTTATGTATGATATCGTAATTTATTGCATCTCGTAAGTGCTGCTCATATGGAATGATTCCACACCATACCAAGAATTGACGCAGCATGTTTACGTGAATGGGCTGGTGATTTGATCAGTATCAGTTGATGACTACGTAGTCGAATAGGAAGATGATTGATGCAAAATAGTAGTTCAGAACAACTCGCTGACCAACGACAACAACTCAAAACCATTCTTCACGATGACAATTGCTTTTTGAGTTGGACTGTGCAAGACAAACCTGCATGAAAAATCCATGAAGCTAATATCGCAATTCAATCCTTCGCAGAAAAAAATGATACTCCACTGCTCATAAGTGGTGATGTACATTATATTCATGCAAAAGATCAAGAAATCTTTGAAACTGCGTTGGCGATTAAAGATGGAAAACGTATCTATGATACCGATAGAAGACTTGCTTCCCATCAACTCCATTTACAATCACAAGAAGAAATAACTCATGGACTTGAAAAAGCATGATGGAGTGCTGAAACAATTACACAATGATTTTCTACAATACAAACCATAGTCGATCGTATCGATATCACGATTCCTATGGATACGATTTTATTTCCAAAATACGAAGTTCCTGAAGATATTAGTAAACTATATACTGAACAAAAAGAAAGTTTAATTATTTAGACTACAATTTTTTCCATATCCCATCTCATATTCAACGAAAAATACTCCATATTATGGGTCGTTTTTGTTTTCCACCATACTGAAATACAAACACCATTCGTCATCAGGTTTGTACCCAAACTCATACTCCAAAATATTGGATTTTTTGTCGTCGTGTCGCTGTCTTACGTACTCGGAGAATTCTATTACATGATCTGATTCTTGCGGTAGTAGAATTTCACAAAAAAAGTTCTTGTAAACGCGTTTTTCTTCATTCTTGATGATCAATAATACAATCACGAAGAACTATAACGCTATATCATGCTAAACGAACACGGGTTGTAAAATCTATATCTTCATAACTTCACGTAAAGAGAGGATCAAACTGAATCTGTTGAAAAATGGCCGTACGACCAAATAAGCTATTTGCTCATAACATTTTAACTTCATGCCATGGTTTATCTGTTAAACGTCAGAATTGATATTTTGGGAAAAAATAGGTAAATCATATTATTCATTGCGATTGTATTTTTCCTCTACGCATAATGGTCGGAGAAACAATTGCCTCTTTTCATGTGGTTTGTACTACTTGTGTATATGATTGTATCAAAAGATCAAGTTGCCCAGGAGGGAGGACATTATCTTCGTCAATCATACACAAATACTCGCATTGTGCTTGTGTGATCAAAAAATGTCTATCATAACCAACACCATGTCATGGATTATGGTCTGTGTATGAGCTATGTAAAACAACAATATCAATATCCAAACCATCAAGTACAAGATGTACCTCATTAATAAATTCCTGCAACTGAGCAACTGTTTTTTCTTGTCGCACCAAAATTACCAAACGTGTCGGTAAAATCGTTTGATCGTGCAAACTTTGTAAAAGATGAGAAATTGGATTAATTCCCCCATGTGAAGGAATCAATAGGTCAAATTGCATCATACGTGCACTGTATGTACTCTGTGTATTATTTCAAGAGTTTTTTAAGCAGTAGTTGATTCTTCTGTTTGTTCTGATTCTGTTTGTTCTGATTCTGTTTGTTCTGAAGACGTTTCTCATGCTCATGGTTCTGGATTAGCATCATTCATCATTTCCTCATCGTTTGCAGACATCATTCATAATCTTGCCGCAATTTCTGCATCGACAAATTCTTTTTTACGACCATATTTCTTTTCGCAATACTGTTTTAAGACATCGCCCATTTTTGGATTTTTGTAATCTTGTGTCCAGATCGAATTCATTGAAAATGCACGAGAGGTGGTATTATCAATATTTAATTTTACGTACGCTTTATAGTTTGAAATCCCAATAATATCCTGTGCCCCGAGGACTGGAGTATATTCTTTTTCGAGAAACTCAGCATCAGGTGCGCCGACTTTAAAAGACATCATCGTTCATACGTTACCAAATACAGCATCTTTTACCTTACTTTTTCATTCACCAATGTTATTTCCTGAATTCGAATCGAGCTGTGAAATAAACTGATGCGCCATAATCAATGCCAACTTATACTTTCTCGCTTCTGATAAAATATCAGCAAATGTATCAGTAACAAAGTTTTGAAACTCATCCACATACAAAAAGAAATACTTACGATCTTCTTCTTTCATCCTTGCTCTTGCCATTGCTGCGTTATAAATTTTTGATACTAGAATCATACCAAGGAGTTGCGCATTGAGCTCACCGATTTTACCTTTCGATAAGTTAATCAAAAGAATTTTCTGATTATCCATCACTTCTGCAAAATTGAATGCTGATTTTGTTTGTCCAATAATATTTCTAATAAGTGAGTTAGTCGAAAAAGAAACGAATTTTGAGGTAAAGTACGGAATAATTTCTTGTTTTTCTCTATCTCCCATTGCATTATAGGTCTTTTCTCGAAAATTTCTCGTAACGGGATTTTTTACTTTTTTGGTTTTATATTCTCTATACACTTCATCAGTAAACAATCTTGGCACATCAAGTAAAGTTGCTCATTCATCCATATCTTCAAGAAGCGTTAGACTACCAAATTTAAAGTACTCCTGAATACGTGGACCAAAAATTTCAGCACCGAACATTTTAATAAACATTTCAGTAGCGTCATTGACCGCTCTATCAGCTTCAGCAGGATGTGATATTTCATATAAATTCAATCACATTGGACGTTCTTCATTACCAGCATCAAAATAGACAACATCTCTTGCTCTTTCTTTTGGTACATATTGTAAAATACCTTCTACGAGATCGCCATGTGGATCGATAACACAAATACCATCTCCAGATCGGATATCTTGTCTAGCCATTGCAGATATAAATTCAGATTTACCCGTACCAGACTTTCAGATAATATATTGATGTCTTGTTCTATCTTTTCTTTTCATATACACTGGAAAATATTTATTTCTATACACATTTAATCACAGTAAAATTGCATCTTTATACGTTCTGAGTCATGTTACTTTCTTTTTCGTTTTTTTCAGTACTCGTCTTTTTCAATCTTCTTCAATAATTTCTTCTCCAACTTTTGATTTATAAGTATTATCTATTTCAAGACGTTTTTCTTCTTCTACTTCTTTGGTTGCAACTGCAGGATGATTAATTTCTAGGAGAATTTTTGATAAATCTCAGCCTTTATAAGAATCTGCAATAATTCATCACATAATATATTCAGTAGGATCATTCGGTTCTGGCAAAGTATCTGGTCATGCAACCACTTTGTAGTCCATCCATTTAATAATTGGGCTACGATTAAACATTCCATCAGGGAGATGAAACAGTGAACTAAGTTCTCAAACAGTAAAAGTATTACTTTTTGCAGCTAATCATGGAATTGCAAAGAGTAATGATAATCTTCGTAAAGGTTTTATCAATGGTCCTAGGAGATCAGCTAAAGTTTCAGGTTGGTCAAGTCCGTTGTTATATTCATCTTTGTAAATACTATAAGCACTCACAAGATTATAAATATTCTCCTGAACTCTTTTTGCATCGTCTCAAGAAGAAATCAACATTAATCATCATTTAAAAGCTGGTTTTGCAGCTTCTTCCGCCATTGTATTGTATGCCTCCTCTTCTGCTTTTACCATACGAATCATGGGATCGCCACGTTGTTGATTCGAAGAAAATTTTTCTATTAATGCTTGACTTGGTCAATTTATTAAAAATGAAAACAAATTCCAAGGCAATAATTTCTTTCGAATTGATTCTGGATTTAATACTGTCTGATCTTTTTTGAATAACGCATTTGCTAATTTTTGTGCGTTTTTATTGAATGTCCCTCTTTCAGGTCTAATAGTCATCACAATAGAAAAAGTATCTTCTGCAGGCATTTTACCAATTGAATCAATAATATTATTCAAAGGATCGTCTTCAAGCTGTTTAAAAATTCTAATAGGATAATACGCTGATTTTATCGGTTGCATCGGTATAATTTCGTGATACTCACCCTTAAAAAGTTGTGGATTTTCAATAATTTCCATAGAGGCATCTGAATATTGTGCAGATATCGCTCACTCTACAATGTTTTTATATTCAGGATAGACTCATATCAAAAAACTGAGTAATCCATTTTCATAATGAATAATGAATGAAATTTTGGGTTTATTAAATAACAAACGTAAAATATTATCTTGAAAACTCAATTCACCCAATTTATGGAGACTACTATATACTTGCGACATTCTTCAAATCTTTTCCTTCATATCTTTTGCTAATTCTTTTTCTTTTTCACGATCATTCTTTGAATCACCTCTCGGTAATATTACTCTAAAGTAGACCATTCTTTTGACTTGCAAAACATCATACATAATCGTCAAAGCGTATTGTAAGACTTTCAGCATACATATTCATAAAACAAGCAAGAGTACAATATAGAGTCCTGATTGAATAAATCACCATATTTCAATGCGAGTAGTATTGAAAAAATCATATTCATTTGCTGCATTATGCACTTGCGTCGTTGTTTGATTGTTCACTTGTTCTACAGCTCACGTTAAATCAGCTATCTGGTGTTCATTTTGTTGTTTTTGCTCAGTATACATTCAAATAGCTAAATATTGTTGTACAGCTGACAAAGAACCAAACTCTTGTATACAACTAGCTTTTTCGGTTCATCGTGCTTGTCTCGTAAGATCTGAAAATCTACCGACATAAGACGAATCTTGTTGGTAAACATGTGAAATTTGTTCTTTACATCGAAGCAAGTCTGCCATAGGACAAAAAAAATAGATACTGTATTGTATCTATCTTTTCAATGAAAGTCAAAAATTATGTACTTATTGTTGTAAAATTATTGACAGTTTGTTGTTTTCTATGAACGAACGTGTCCTATTTTTGCAATTCTTAAATCTGCGCTAATTTTTTCCATGTGGTTAAAAGCATCTTCAAGCGATTCTTCATTTCAATCTATTTTAATTTGAGCAATTTTTTCTTCCATTTCTTGATGCATCTTTTCCAATACTTCTACAGTATCTTTTACAGTATTTGTCCCTACAGCAGTAGTAATTATGATTTCATCATGACTAATCATCGCAATACCTTTTGCAATGGCAATAACGATATGGCCATTATCAATTACTCGTCATTGATCCATTGCTGGCATCTCTTCTGGAACCAATCTTAATAATCCAGAGGCAACCACTGAAATTAATGGATGATGTCCTGGAAGAACAGTTATTTCACCAATATCTGTCGGTATAGTCACTTTTTGAATAATTCATTGTCGTAATTGTTGATCTGGAGAGGTAATAGTAAGCAACATAGTAATATCAAGAGTTTAAATAATAAAATATACTTATTTTCTAAACTGATGCAAGCACAGAGGTCATCAACAAAAAAAATACACAGGAGAAATGGAAAATTATCGATTACTTATTTTATTAATGTTAATTATTATTTTGATATTCATGTTTAATCGCTTCATTTACTATTCAATTAATAGTATTTAATCGATCAATAATGATTGATTCTTGGTTTGTGCCACTATATTCCTGACGTGTTTTTAATAATACAAACTTATTATCTACAATATCAGCATATTTCTCTAAACGATTACTGTATCAGTCATAAAGTATCATAGCATCTTTTACTGTTCATTCAATATTATGCTGTGAATTTACTTCTGCTGCAATAATATACTGTGGTGATTCAGTAGAGTCTTGTGTTTCAATTTCACTTGTTGTAATTGATAATACATCAGAAATATCCAATGAAAATCTTTCATGCATTTCTGAATATTTTCAATGCATTTGAATCTTTAAGGCTATTTGTTGAGCAAGTGCATCTTGAGTATTCATCGTTTCTTTAATATTAAAAAATAGAAAAAGTTAAATTATATTATATTCTTAATATACAATAAGTCAACAAAAAAATCTCAAATTTAATTTGAGATTTTTTTGTAGTTTGTAGAAAGAATATTTCCTATCCGTTTAATAATTTTTTTCTAATGATTTCTTGTGTATCAAAATCTATTTAGTCTTTTTGTTATTCTTGTGCTTCTGACGATGAAGATACTCATTCATCTGACATTGCTCTTCAGATATATCATGCTCCAGTAGAAGATCTTCTGGTTCAAGTAGATGGCGTTCAGAGTTTTGAAATTGCCCCACCTCTTGTTCATACTGATTTGATCATTGTTTCTTGTACTTGTTCTGGAAATCAGGTTGCAATAATAGAAACTTTCACTTCACCTTCATAACTTTCATCAAAAGTCATTCACCATACGATCATCGCATCTGGGTCAGCAATCTCTTCAACTACTCTAGCAGCTTCCTGTACTTCAATTGGTGTAAGATCTTCTCATCCTGTTACTGCGAAAATAATATTTTTTGCTCCTTCAAGACTTGCTTCAAGTAATGGATTATCAATAGCACGTCTCGCAGCGTCAATCGCTCTATCTTCACCTTGACCATAACCTATACCAAGTAACGCAGTTCCTGAACCTTGCATAATCATTCTAATATCCGCAAAATCGATATTGATGTCTCCTGGTCTAATAATAAGATCTGAAATACCTTGTACACCAAGATATAATATTTTATCAATCATAGAAAACGCTTGTTTGAATGTTGTTTTCTTATCAATGATGTTGAAAATTTTGTCGTTTGGAATAACAATCAAGGTGTCTACAGATTCTCTCATTTTTGTTAATCATTCCAATGCATGTTCAAATCTTCTTTTTCATTCAAAACTAAACGGTTTTGTAACTACACCTACAGCCAAAATACCCATTGATTTCGCAAGTTGTCCAATTACTGGTGCCGCTCCCGTTCCCGTTCATCATCACATACCTGCAGTAATAAATACCATATCAGTATCCACCAATTCAGCTTTGATTGATTCCAAACTTTCTTCTGCTGCTTTTCTTCAAATCTCAGGATTTGCTCAAGCACCAAGCCCTTTGGTAATATTGAGTCAAATGTTAATTGTTTTGTGTGCAAGCGAGGTTGCAAGTACTTGAGCGTCAGTATTCACTGCAACAAATTCAACGCCATCGATTCATTCTTTGATCATTCTGTTTACAGTGTTGCATCAAGCGCCACCAACACCAAATACTTTGATCTTTGCGCCTGGAAGGATTTCTGGTAATATTTCTTGAAAAGCCATGATAATAAACGGTAAAAGGTAAAATTAGAGTATAGTATATCTTTTTTTATCTAGAATAATTGTTGAAGAAATTCTTTAATTTTTCACAAAAAGCTGAAGTTCATAGAGATTCATCGTTTTGATGATTTTTTGTAGTATTTTTGAGATCGTAAATAAACTCACAAGACATTCATCAACTGAGGATGCAATGAAGCATCACCAAACGATTGTGACTGCTCTTTTGCAGCAAATGTTGCTAACTTAAAGACATCTTTTGCAAGCACGAGAATGTTTGAAACTTTTGATGCTCATCCGGTAATAACAACTCATGCAGGTAATCTTCAATCTTTTTGATGTTTAATAAGATCTTCTTGAATGAGTTCGAAAATTTCTTCATATCTTGCTGTCATAATGTCATTCAAAAATCTTTTATCTATCGTATCTGTTGCTTCATTTGTTGGTTGAGCAAGAACACTTCCATGTTCTTTTTTTATTTGATCAGCATCTTTAATATCAACTTGTAATCAGATTGAAATATCTTTCGTGACATGTTCTCCGCCAACTGGTAATGTTCCGTAAAATAATGGATATCCTTCTTCGTATACAACATATGATGTTTGGTTTGCACCTAAATCAATAAGCAAAACTCATAAATCCTTCATTTCATGATCCAAACACGACTCACTCGTTCATAAAATATTTGGCACAATATCAGCGATACGAATATCTAATCTATGAAATGCATCATGAAGACTGGTAATGAAATTTTTTGGCAATTGAAAGACATCAGCAATAAGTTCAACTCTTCTTGCTTCCATTCCTTCTGGATCTTTACAAGCAGTTTCATCGTCCAAAATCCATTGTACAGGAAGAATTTTTACTACTTCATAATTCAGTTTATCTGTCGACTCAGCAATAATATCACTAAGATGCAAAATATCTTCACGTAAAACTGTTCTATTCATAATTCTTTTCGTTTCTTGTACTCTTGAAATAACAAGTTCAGGATGTGAAATACCGACAAACACTTCTTCAACAAAATCACCGCCAAGTTTTTTTGAAAACGAAGAAATAAGTTCATTAATCGATAAAGCGAAATCTTCTGCATCTAAAATTTTTCATTTACGCATTCATTTTACTTTAACCATATCTTTTGCTAAGATATGAGGATGTTCATCTTCTAGGGCGAAAACTGCTCATTTAATATATGCATTCCCTATATCAATAACTACGGTAAGTTTTTGCATGTATAACTGAGAAATAAAAAAGGTTTATCACTGTGGTGATCTTCTGTAAACT
>CAZIUS010000004.1:0-22684 GCA_964542385.1 uncultured Candidatus Peribacteria bacterium | reverse complement strand
CATCAAGCAGATATCGTGATTGGTGATAGAACACCAGGGAAAGTTGCCCATTTCAAACGATACAAAAAACTTTTGCAACGTTTCTGAAATGTTATTATGACCTGGTTTACTGGTGTCAAAATACCCGACGCAGTAAGCTGATTTCGCGCATATAGTAGAGAGTCACTAGAAATGTTGAATGTTACTGTGAGATTTAGTTATGTAATCGATACCATACTCCAAGCATACAAAAAATGACTCGCTATTGCATGGATACCAATAACTACAAATCCACCCACACGTTCATCAAGATTGTTTAAAAACATTCGAATCCATATCAAGAAATCAGCTGCAAGTATTGTGAGAGTCTATACGATGTATGATCCATTCAAATTATTTTTTATGATTAGTATTCCTTCACTCATCCTATGATCTGGCGGGATTCTGAGATTTATGTGGTATTATTTTGTCGAATGAACTGGTGATTGAAAAATTCAATCATTGATTATTTCGTGAATATTGATTACCATTGGACTGAATTTTGTTTCTTTGTGAATTTTGTGAGATGTTGTTGCAAGAAATCGTATTCTGATTGAAGAAAATCTGAGATTAATGAAAAAAAGTATATGAAGAAAAAATAATGGTTAATTTTCTACTTTTTGCTTTCCAAATGAAAATTAAACAATTAGTTATCTGAGTTATCTGAATTTGATGAATAGTATTTTCATTGTTTTCTAATTTTCAATTATTAGTAAGTATTCTTGTAATTGTTATTTTATGGATGTTATTTTTCCCTATTCATTGAAAGGATGCTTCTTTTATACGAAAAAAAATTGATTTTGCTTTATTGCAAAAAGATGTATTGGAGCATAAAATGAGTGTTTTTAATGCGCTTTTACTTATTAATCAATATCGATTTTTTCCTTTATTTAGTTTTTTATATTTATTTTCTCTGTTTATTAAACAAACTCATTTTCTTGATCTACAATTTTCTATGTGGTATTTAGTAACTAACGATTTATTTTTACTGTTTGCTACTCTTTGTACTTGAATATTATTTTCTTTTTGAAAAGAGGATGATTTTAAATCATATATTAAAATTAATAATTCAGTAATCATGTGATTACTTTTCATGATTTTAACGCTTTTATTATGAGTTATTACAACAGTAATTATCTGAAAACATCTTGCAGAAATATGAGTAATAGGAATACTCATTAGTATTTTAAGTTGAATAATTATATTACTATTATGATTGCTTATCTATAAAGAAAACGATATTAAATAATTTTTTCACTATTTTATACTATTGTAGTTTCTTTTATGATAAAAAAAGTAACAATTTTATGACCACTTCCACCTTGGAAATGAATCAGTGAATATGTTTATTGATTCACAAAGGTGTTATCACAACACACTGATGTTCAAGTTCTTGATTTTTTACAAATGTATCCTTCATCGTTTTATCCTTGATGAAATCCTAAACAGATTGAGCATAACCATGATATCCTAAGAAATATTGATCACGTATCACTTCTATGTCGACGAAATCCAATTAGTTGGATTCGTGCTTGAAAAGCTATAAGTTGAGAGATATTACATATGCAATACTGGATTCGATTTTTAGCTCCGGTGTATGTTGTAGTATGACTCTATGCTCGCTATATAAAAAAGATACCAGTAATAATTACTATTCACAATGTAAAACATCATGAGCATACACGATGGAAGGGTATGATTGACAAGATTGTGTTTGCAGTTGCTGATACCTATATCGTTCATACAGAAATATGAAAAAAACAACTTGAAAAGATATGTTGAATGAAAAAAAAGATTCACGTTTTCCCACATTGAATTATAACACCAGTTTGTCCGAAAATAAATAAAAATGAGGCAAGAAAGGTTTTTTCACTTTCTGAAAAAGATAAATTATTGTTGTTTTTTTGACATATTAGACCGTACAAGTGATTAAAAGTATTGTTAAATACATTATCTTCATTAATAAAAAATGATGCCACCTATCGTTTGATTATTGCTTGATCATGTCGAGAAAATCGAAACGAATATGATAGATTGATTCGCGAACTGAAATTAGAGAATCATATAACCAGAATTGATTGATTTTTATCAAATGAAAAAGTCGCACAAGTATTTAGTGCGAGTGATATATTGGTTTTGCCATATTCACATTTTGATGCACAAAGCGGTGTGGTTGCACTTGGATTTGGCTATGAAATACCTATGATTGTAAGCGATTTATGATGACTTAGAGCAGTGATTGATGATGATACATATTTTTTTCCAGTTTGAAATATTGTAGCTTTAGAACAGAAAATATTAAATATCAATCTGCATGATGCTAAAACGTATATTTGTCAAAGAAAATTACTATTTTCACGAGAACATATTGTAATTGAATACAGTAATACGATTTTGTATTAAGAAAAATAAGTATTGTTTAAAATGACATTTACTCTCTATGTTCCTAATACAAAAGAAAAAGATTTAGTTTGTTTAATGTTATGAAAATTGAATTATGAGCACCTACTGAATATTGATTTTCCTTACCAAAGATCAGAAAAGAACTTAGTGAGCCATTTTTACGTGAGTGAATAATTTTGGATTATTGATGTGGAAATTGAGCAAATACTATTCTTTTTAATGATCCAAAAAGAAAAATAGTGTGAATTGATGTTGAAGAATTGAGAGTTAATGAGGCAGTGTTATACGCGAAAAAAAAACAGATGAATATATCATATATGGTTTATTGATGAGATCATTTGCCTTTTGATGATAATTTATTTGCAAATGTTATCTCCTATGAGGTTCTTGAACATACTGAAAATGATTTTGTCGCTGTTCGTGAAGTGTATAGAGTATTGGAACCATGATGACATTTTATAGTTACCATCCCAAATAAATGGTATCTTTTTGAAACTCATGGATTTCGTTGATGGTTATCAACACTTATGCCTACAAATAGAATTCCATTTCTTTCGTGGATACCTACAAAAATTCATGAAAGATTTGCTAATGCAAGAATATATTCACGATCAAGAGCTTTGGCATTATTAGAGTCTGCATGATTTCAAGTTATACATCATTCATATATTATGCCTCCTCTTGATAAAGTAAGGATAAAACGAATTAAAAACATACTATTGTGATGAATAAGTTTATTGCGTTTATTAAGACTTGACTGTCTTTGAGTTGCCCATTTTATTGTTTGTAAAAAATAAATGCACCCTAAGGTATGAATAATTACTATTAACCGAAATGGTTTACTGGATACTAGAGAGTGTTTAGATTCATTATTAGTTAATTCATATCAAAATAAAGAAATTATTCTCGTTGATAATAATTCAAATAATAATGAATGAGTCCAATTACAAAATGAGTATTGATCAAAATGAGTTCATTGTATTTTAAACACTATAAATAGATGATTTGCATGATGATGCAATGATTGAATTAAAAGTGCACTTTGATTGTGATGTGAATTTATATTACTCTTTAATAATGATGCAGTTGCAAATCAATGATTTTTAGAAAGAATAGTACACGTGGCAACTTCGAAAAAATCAATCTGAATTGTATGACCAGCAATTACCTATTATAAATCTTCATTATTATGGTATGCATGATGAAATATATGATTATGGACGGGACTATTTACTCATCAATATAAAAATAAACAAAAAAGTATTTTGGAATGAATGATGCCATATCACACTGACTATATTACTTGATGTTGTATGTTGATTAATAAATCGGTAATCGAACAATTATGATTATTTGATGAAGATTATTTTGCTTATTTTGAAGAAACAGATTATTGTTTTAGAGCACAAAAACTGTGACGAGAATGTTTATTAGTACCTGATGTGTCTATAGAACATAAAAAGTCTGCATCAACGTGAAATAAATGATCAAATATTTTATCTAAGACACAAGCATATTTATTGGCGAGAAATTGATTATTATTTTGAAAAAAGAATTTGCATTCTATACAAAAATATGTCTATTGTATTTGTAGGATTATTATTGGTTGAGGTATAGATAGTGTTTTTCATATTAGATCTTGGTATGTTTTGAAAAATTATTGGAAAGGTGTGAAAGAATGATTGGCATAAACTACTAATCATGGTGTTTTGATTTATTGTTTTGTTACTTATCGTAACACAATTTTCTGTAGATCATTTTTTTAATGATTTATCAGATAGAGCAGAGTACATTCAACATTTTTATGCATTACATGAAACGTGATATATTGCTGATAATACTATTAGAATTCCATTATTTTTGTCGTATTTATATTATTATCTAGAAGAAGCTTTTTGAGTAATTAATTACTCACTCTTCTCGATTATCTTAATGTTTTTTTCAGTTACAACCTTGCCACTCTTTTTTTTGCAATTATACAAATCAATTGGTAATGATTCTCATAAAGCAATACAATGGGTTATACTATTTTGTTTATGTTTTTTTTATAATCCTTTTGTTCTTTACCTCTTTAAAGGTATCTATGCAGAATTATTTTTTCTTCCTTTATTGTTTTTTTGATTATATCTTTTGTATAAAGAAAAGTATTTAATGTGATCATTGCTGTTTTTATGAGCACTCCTAACAAAAATAGAAATGTTAGTTTTATTTCCTTTACGGTTATATTGGTATGTCTTATTTATATATGAAAATAACAAGAACAATACTATTATTTTGATTGGGCAAAATATACTTTTTTTGCTGTGAGTATATACTTTACTTATAGAGTGGAAACTATCATATTTTAATACATATTATAATATAGATGCAAATCGATTGTTATTTTGATTAATTAGTATTGGTATTGGTATTTCACAATATATCCTCTATAAAACAAGAATATATATTAGATCTTGGAGCACTATTACCATAATAAAAAATATACTAATAGGTTTCTGATTTATTTTCATACTTATTCGTCCGCTTTATTATTTGTATAGTGGAGGTACTTTCGATACATTGTTTATTGCCGATAATTTAGCAACTGCAACAGATCTAGATTTGATTAATATAGTAAGAATATGAATTTTAGTAGGTATTTTCCCATTAATTTGATTGATTTATTATCTAAAAAAGGTTGTTTTACCGATATTACATGAAAAGAAAATTAATACAATTTTTGATTTTTTCTATGTTCTCTTTTTTGTAGTATTATTATTTCTTTTTTATGAATCATTTCATGAACCAAATATTCTAATTCGAAGTAGAAGATTTATTTGAGTTATTATACCATGATTGATTTTCTTTTTAGTAGTTTTTTTGAAAAATAATAATCAATTTATTACTATGATATTGGTAACATGCGGTATTATATCTAGCATATTATTTAATACACAATATGAATATGTGTGATATACAAAATGAATACAAGAAATCTCAGATGGAATAGTAAAACAATGTGATAATCAGGTAATTATTTATGATATTGATGTATATACACATGAAGCAGTATATACGTCATTGTTTAAGGATCATGAAGTGTATCGCTATTCTCAATGAATGCCAGCAAAAAATAATACATACTGTTTGTTACTTCCAAAGCGTAAAATTAAAGAAAATCCGCAGTTAATTTTATGAAAAACTGAATTGAAAACGTTTATTATCTTTTTTGATAAACTTGAACGATCTCTTTTTGATCTACCTAAAGAAAAAATTGGAGTCACGTATGAAATGGTTTTATATAAATAAAATTAATATGTGAGATATTGAAATTAGTGTTATTTTATTAACGTATAATTATTGACTTTATTTGCCTGTTTGCTTACAAAGTGTTCATAAAGCATTACATGATAAATGAGAAATAATTCTAGTGGATGATGGGAGTAGCGATCTGGCAACTCAGGAATTTTTACAAAAACATGCAACTGAGTACAAAATAATATATACTAACAGAAAATGACCTTCCTATGCAAGAAATAAATGAATAAAAGAAGCAAGAGGTTTATATATTTTGTTTTTGGATGCAGACGACTATTTGCACGAAAACTATATAGTACATGCTATAAATCATTTACAGAAAACATGAGCTGATTTTTTTTATCCTTCATATCAATGTTTTGGGAATATTCATGATATCCATATTATGCCTCAATTTTCTATACCAAACTTATTAATGAAAAATTATATTATTATTACCTGTATAATTAAAAAGGAATTTCTTATGAAATCTCAAGTTAGGTTTGATGAGGCTATGGGTGACGGTTTGGAAGACCGAGATTTTCGAATTAGTTGTGCAGAAAAATGAATATCATGAGTGAGTTCAACACTTCCTCTTGTTTTTATAAGAAAACATACTAATACCAGAACAAGATTTGCAAATCTAAAAAAAACCGAATTGTTTGCTTATATTTATGAAAAGCATAAAAAATTTTACAAAACGCAATTATCATTTTTTCAGTTATTGATATTACGTTTGGAGTTTTCAAACACAGAAATAACACACCGTATAGTGAATCTTTTGCCAGTACGTATAAGGCATTGGTTAAAATGAATACATATTTAATCTATTTAATATTATGAAATATCTAAAAAATTTACTCTATAAACTTTTTTCTTATTGTTTTCATCATGTAACAATAAAGACAAAATATTGATTTTCTATGTGTTTAGCGACTGCATGAATGGTTATAGAAAAAAATATAATAATTAATAAATATTGGGAAAAAGAAAACAGTGATTTTCTTTTACAACAAGTGCAAAATTGAGAAAAATTCTTAGATATAGGAGCCAATATATGACGATATACATTGTTAATTGCGACAAAACTAAATGGTACTGGTCATGTTTTTGCATTTGAACCAGCGAAAAGAAATAATTATTATCTTGAAAAAAATGTAGAATTAAATCATTTTTCAAATGTTACACTTGTTAATAAAGCTGTTTGAGCACATTCGTGATATATTGATTTACATGTAAATTATAAAGATCCTTGAAAAACTACTTTTTTAAATAATTATCAAGAACAAACAAATGCTGAATTAGTAGAAGTGATTCTATTAGATGAATATTTTTGAATTGATCAAAAAATTGATCATATTAAAATAGATGTAGAATGATATGAGTATGAAGTTATTCAGTGAATGAAACGTATTTTATCACAGAATGATTCTATTAAAATCTATTTTGAATACAGTCCAGTTTTTTATGACAAAATAAACACAACAACTTCTAGGGATATACTTGTTTATTTATGATCGTTGTGATTTAATTTCTTTTATATTGAAAAAGGTGAGGTAAAAAAATGTTGAACAGTTGATGAAATTTATACATTTGTCATGAATGAAAGGGATGGTCAATGTGATTTAATAGCATCTAGAAGATTAAATCTTAAATAGATTTTCTTTGATAACGAAAAAAAATAAGACACATTATTGTTGCTGCAATTAATTCTGTTATTAACGTAGTTCGAGCAGCAGCTATCATGCCATATCTAGGAATTAAAATTATATTTAGTATCAGGTTTATAGTTACTCAAATTCAAGTAGCAATCATATGTCATTTTTGGAGATTTAGTGCATACAAAGACCAAGCGAGTGGTGTATATCGCGCCACGATAATTACGGTAAGTAATAATACTTCCAACAAAGGTCCTGATTCTGCATATTCAGCTCAGTATACTAGAAATATAATACTTTCTGCAAAGTATATAAAAAATAATATCAATACAGTATAAATTATTCAAGTCACTCGTGTAAATCGCCAAATATTTTTAAATAATGACTGACTCTTGGTATGTACTCAACTTTTTATTGTCGGCATTAATGACCCTCATATTATTGAAAGTGGGACTATGAGTACAGTAATGATTTTATATGCTGCATTATAGATTCAAACAGATTCATATCAAAGAAATCGTTGAATAATAAGTGAATCAATATAATAATACATGCTTACAAACAATCAACTTAATGCAAACATCCATCAATGAGAGAGAAAATATTGAGTGGATGTTGATTTTAGTGATTCAACTCATATTTTTTTTTCTATTTTCGATTTTTTTATAACAGACCACGCATACAAACAAGTAATTAATGTGATAATTCATTGTCAAAACAACACTGAAGGAAGTGAGTATGTAAGATAAATAATTGGAATTAAGAGTAATGTGAGTGCTCATTGAAAAATTTTTATTTTTGTTTCTGTTTCACTAGTTTGTAAACTACGAAAAGTAGCTCTTAAGTATTCTAAAAAACTATTTGCGACTCATTGTATGAAGAGTAAACTTCCTATAATCAAGAGAAATGTTGATGTAACAACAAAATACAAAATACAACAATAGATAACAAATACTATAGTAGTTAGTAATAATTTTGTCTTTAATCACGCTATAAGATATTGTGTGCGGTGATGTCATTCGATATGTTGATAATCTCTAGTGGTGAGTTGTGTTATTCATAAATCTGCAAAAATAAGAAGAAATGAGAGAATTATAGCCAAATAACTATATTGTCAGAATATTTCTTTTCAAAATTCACGTCATATAAAAATAATTACTAAGGCAAGTGATCATTTACTCATCAATTCAGCCAAAAAAACCCAAAACGAATTTTTTACTATTGTTTGTTTCGGTGTTTTATTTTTTGAGAGAAATTGAATAACGCGCTCAATAAATTTCATATAACTGCACAAAATGAAATATATTTATTGAGTATGCTGAAATTTGTAGTATTTACCAGTTTTTTTGTGAACATAAATATCCCATCAAACTGATTCATTATCAAAATCTTGTTTTGTTCACAAGAGTAATGCTTCTCGAGGATGTGGTTTTGATGGAAGGGATTCAATTAATGGTAATATTTTAGGAGTAATTCCTTTGATTAATAAATATCATTGTCATGAAAGAATATTGAATATTGTATCTTGTTCATGATATGATTTTCATGGAACTTTTTGCAGTTGATTTTTAACAATTTCTGGAGCATTGTAGCTGTTTTCTGGAAAGTGATTTTTATGGATCATTTTTTTGGTGTAAATTATTAAAAAATATACTCAACCGCTTTGAATCTTTGTACTAAAGCATAAATATTTTAAAACGAGAAGTATTTATTTGATTTTCAAGTGCCAGACTGTACTTGTACTGTGTATAACTAAACTCCCAGACCTAGGTCATGGCTGTTTAGTATAATATATCTTTTTAAATATTTAAGTCAACTCTCATTTTACTCTTTCCTTGTTTTTTTCTCTTTTTTTCCTATCGTACGTTCTTTCTTGATTGTTGTAATAGAGTAGATTTCCGACTCTTGCAATAATCACACTCTTATTTTAAACGCAATTTACTATCATGACAAAACACACCTATGCCGATCTTATTGATCAAAGTTATGATTTCCCAAATGATATTTTCTCATATGATCCGCAATGATTACAATTTCATGGCATCCCGTTGATTAAGTTGCTCAAAAAGTATGGATCACCACTAAAAATTACCTATCTCCCAAAAATTGCGGAACAAATTATCAAAACAAAAAAAACGATGCAAACGGTAATGAATAAATATAATTATAAATGATGATATACTTATGCGTATTGTACAAAAAGTTCACATTTCAGATTTGTGGTACAAAAAGCAGTAGAAAGCGGTGCTCAGCTTGAAATTTCATCTGCCTATGATACTGCTTTGATCAGAAGTTTATGGAATGAGTGAGTCATCTGACAAGATATTATGATTATTTGTAATGGCTACAAATCAGATCAATACTTGAGTAGTATTTTATGGCTTTGGGAAGCATGATTTACCAATATTATCATTGTACTCGACAATCCAGAAGAATTTGCTAGACTTTGTGAACTGCCATTTGAAGGCGTTTTACCAATTGGGATCAGAGTTGCAACAGAAGAAGAACCACAAAATGATATGTATACGTCTAGATTGTGAATGAGTTCGAAAGTAGTCATGAAACTCTATAAAGAACAAATCAAAAAAGAAAAAAGAGTGAAGTTACAGATGGTTCATTTTTTTATCAATTCCAAGATTAAAGATACGCCTTATTATCGAAGTGAGTTGTCTAGACTCGTTGATGTCTATTGTGACCTCGCGTGGGAATGTCCGACGTTGACTCAGCTTGATGTTGGTGGATGATTTCCAATTCAAAATGCGCTCGATTATGAGTTTGATTATGCGTATATGCTCGATCAAATTGTCTGGACGGTAAAACATATTTGTGATGCAAATGAAATCACACCACCGCATATAGTGACTGAATTTGGCTCATATACGGTCGGTGAGAGTGGTGCAATTTTATATAAAATTATATGAATCAAAGAGCAAAACGAAAAGGAACTTTGGTATATGATCAATAGTAGCTTCATCACAACATTGCCTGATACGCGAGGTATCGGACAAAAATTTCCTTTGCTCGCGCTCAATCATCGAAAAAAACCTTATCAAAGTGTAAATTTATGAGGTATTACCTGTGACAGTGATGACTATTACAACAAAGATACCAAAAATAATCAAATTATATTGCCAAAAGTATGACCAAAAGATGAACTCTATATTTGATTTTTTCATACCGGCGCCTATCAAGAATCAATAGGAGGCTATTGATGAATTCAGCATTGTTTAATTCCAGCGCCTAGACATGTTTTGATAGATAGAGATGAAAAAGGAACATTACGTGAAGTGGAGTTTGCACCAGAACAAGATGCAAACGAGATGTTAAGAATTTTGTGATATGCTTAAATTCACTAGTATTTCTCAATATTTTTGTTAGAAAAGTAATGTTTTTACTTTGTTTTTTCGTATGTCTCGTATTTTGGTAAGTGGGTCGATAGCGACTGATGTTATAATGAATTTTCATGATCAATTTGGTAACTATATTTTGCCAGACCACACACACAATCTCAGTGTTAATTTCAATATCAATCATCTCGTTCGTCATTCGTGAGGTGCGTGACACAATATTGCGTACAATCTTGCCTTATTGTGAGAACAAGCAGCATTGGTCTGAGCAGTAGGATTTGATTTTGTGCCACCAGCGTGATGTGAATCGATGATTGATTATGAACCAACCATGATGGCTAATGATCTTCCTACAGCAGTAGCCCATATCATCACAGACGATAAAAATAATCAAATCACCGCATTCTATCCATGAGCGATTTTAGCTTCTACAGAACAAGATTTGCCTCAGTGAGATTTTTGACGAGCGATTATTTCGCCAAACCATCCAGTGACGATGCTTAGACATTGCGAACAAGCGATAGCAAGAGGGATGATTACCTTTTTTGATCCAGGACAGCCACTCAGTGCATTTTCTGGTGAACAACTCAGATGGGTAATGGAGCAGTGAGTCTATCTTATTGTCAACGAATATGAAAAAGAATTATTTTGCAAAATAGCAAACGTCTCGTTTGAAACCGTTGTCTCAGCGTGTTCATGAGTCCTCGTGACCTTGTGAGAAAAATGATCGACCTTCTATGCGGACAATGAAACAATTCATGTCGACGCGTTTAAAGTAGACAGTGTCGTCGATCCAACCGGATGTGGTGACGCATTCAGAGGATGACTCCTTCGATGACTTCATCACGGATTTCTCCGAGAAGACGCGATGCTCATCGGCTCATATCTTGCAGCACAATGCATCCAATGCGAAGGGACTATGGAGCATAAGATTAGCTAAGTCTCAATGATGATGTATTGATATCGTTTATAAGCATATCTAATCAATTTTGTATAATTTGAGTTTTTTGTTCGATATCTCCACAATCGTATCTTTTTTCTTTATCGAGAAAATAAGCATTAGTTTGTTCTCTACAAGTATCTTTTTCTTCTTCTGATGCTCCATTCCATATACTTACTATTTTTTCAAAATCTTCTTGTGTTAGAGAACTTCCCATCATACCTTTACTCCCATCAATCATAAATTTAAAGAGCAGAGCATAGATATTGCCTATTTTAACATTTTTAATTGAAAGTTCTTTAGGCAACAATGTGCTTTGTCTTTGACCAAATGGTATTTTATAATAATCCCAATCAATTTCGATTATTTTTGGTAGGGTGATGGTTGAATAAATGCCATTATTGATGGTAGTTAAAGGTCATAGAATAAATGTGCTTTTGGCTTTATTATCTTTTAGCCATTGTTTATAAGTAACTTTTATTATATCAATAAGATTAGCATTTGATGGTGTTATTATTGTCTCTATATATTTTTTTGCTTTTTGCATTTCAAGATTAAGTTGGGTAGGATTATCAACACGCTCAAGTGTTAAAAGATATGCTATTTGAGCTTTTGTATTTTTCGATAATGATTCATCAGTAATTTTTTCTGCTAATTTTTCTAATGCATTTCGATCAGTTTGTTTAAATCTATCTGGTACTGGAAATAATTTTCAATTCATGGTAGGTATGGAATTTAATAAAATAGAGTAGATATGTAATTGAGTGAAATATTATTATATATATTTATCTTTTAAAGTCAATTTATTGTTTTGTGCTTTTGAACTATTATCTATATTAAAAATATTGACAAATGCAAACAAATAATTACAATGATATTGTAAATATTTTTCTTTTAGATCACAAAAGATACAATGACTAATTTTCAAGTAAAACAAAATGAAAGTGGCGAACACTATAAAATCCCAAATAATATAACACATGGAAATCAAGCAATGTGATTAAAAAAAATCTTAATTGCAAATGATTGAGTGCATCCTGAAACTTCTGAACGTAGGATTTATGGTGCAGCACAATATGTTATGGACATGCTTGATGATCCTAACAATTACCACACTCTTTCTTGATTACGTTTTAGCGATAATTCAGCCTTTTGATTATATACTTATTGAATTAATAATCTTCCTATGGGTTTTTTAAATACAATTATTAAATTACAATGACAAAAAGATGCTTATAAAACATTACTTTCATTAGTACAAAATGAAACTAAAGAAATATTTAAAGAAAATGATAAAAGTAATTATACTAGAAGTTCAGAAGAGTTTCGAATTACCAAAGTTAAAAAAGGTTTATTAGAATTGAATGAGCATCGTAACGATTCTAAATTTAATTTAGATTATAATGATTGGATGTTTCAAATTTTGTATTTATTACATGAATCATTTGGTAACGAATATCTCAAGAAGTATGGAAACTATTATCAAACTGAAAAACAAAAAGAAGAATTAGAAGCAATGAAAGAAAGAACTAAACAAGTAAAAATTTCTTAAGCGTATTTATTATTTTCTTGGTTCATATTTTTCAAATTTCCATTGTTTCTTTTCTCAACATTCATATAACACTTCTAACCTGCCATCATTCGATGGCTTTTTTTATACTCATATATAATCATGACTAACTACAAAGTAAAAGATATGGCGCTTGCTGCGCGAGGACGCAGAGAGATTGAGCTTGCGGAAGCAGAAATGCCTGGATTGATGTCACTAAGATCGCAATATGGTGCTAGTAAACCACTTGCTGGCGCTCGCATTGCTGGATGTTTACATATGACAATCCAGACGGCTGTATTGATTGAAACATTAGTGCATCTCGGCGCTGACGTGCAGTGGAGTAGTTGTAATATCTTCTCGACGCAAGATCACGCGGCAGCAGCTATTGCAGCAGCTGGTATTCCTGTATTTGCATGGAAAGGAATGAACGAGGAAGAATTTGATCGATGTATTGAACAAACACTCCGATTCGGTGAAGATAAGAAACCATTGAATATGATTCTTGATGATGGAGGAGATCTGACCAATATGGTACTCGATCGTTTTCCAGAATTGGTTGAAGGAATTCGTGGTATTTCTGAAGAAACGACGACGTGAGTACTTCGTTTGTATGATCGTATGAAAGCAGGGACATTACCATTGCCAGCGATCAATATCAATGACAGTGTAACCAAATCAAAATTCGACAATAAATACGGTTGCCGTGAATCATGTGTCGATGCGATTCGTCGTGCAACAGATCTTATGCTTGCATGAAAAGTGGCTGTGGTAGCATGATATGGTGATGTAGGAAAAGGTTCTGCAGCAAGTTTGAGTAGTTCTGGAGTACGTGTTATCGTGACAGAAATTGACCCGATTTGTGCGTTGCAAGCAGCTATGGAAGGATATGAAGTAAAACCAATGGACAAAGCAGTAGAGGAGGCAGATATTATCGTTACAGCGACAGGAAATAAAAATATCGTTGTCGGTCGTCACTTCGAGAAGATGAAAGACAAAGCGGTGGTTTGTAATATCGGTCATTTTGATAATGAGATCGATATGGCATGGTTAAATGCAAACTATGGATCAACAAAAGTAGAAATCAAACCACAAGTAGATAAATATACCGTAAAAAGTGGTAATGATGTTATCGTTCTTGCTGAAGGACGTTTGGTAAATCTTGGTTGTGCAACAGGACATCCATCGTTTGTGATGAGTAATTCATTTACCAACCAGACATTGGCTCAACTTGAACTGCGACAAAGAGCTGATCAATATGAAAACAAAGTATATACACTCCCAAAACATCTCGACGAAATGGTAGCGAGATTACATCTTGCTCATGTGGGTGTGGAACTTGAATCACTCAGCGACGATCAAGCTGCATATATTGGTGTGCCAAAACAATGACCATACAAAGCAGAAGCATATAGATACTAACAAAAAATGAACTGATACAGAAAAACTACTTGTAACGAGTAGTTTTTTTGCTATAGAGAGTATACATTTATCTGAGTAATTATAATGCATACCTTAAACCATTTTGTTCATAAGATACGTCATTCAGAAGCATGAAAACGATTTTCTGATCATCATTGATGGTATATTGTTTTTGTTATTGTTATTATAAATTTTGTATTCGGATATTTTTATCTTGAAACAAGAAATGGCGAACAGTTTATCAAAGCACTGCGGCAACAATGAGATTATGCAACAATTGCAAAAGACAATAATGTATGGTGAGCGGTTGGTTTGTTAAAGTTATGAGATATTGAACAGTGACGTTTACGTTTACTTGCAGAACCAAATACCAATATAGATGATTCGATATTACCTCTCAAAAAAGCATTTTTTCTAGAATCAAAATGAGATTTTATTGGAGCAGAACAATTATTGAGTCTTGAAACGAGTATTGATCCTTCTATTAGAGCATTGTATCTTGCTTTGAGAGCGTATTATTTTTGTTTACAAAAAAAACATCTTGAATGTGAAGTCTTAGCAGATGATTCTGTAAACCTTGACCCACTTGCTCCATTTTGATTACAAATGCAATGAATAGCAAAAGTGATTAAAAGAGATTTTATCAGTGCGCAAGAATCTTTTTGAAGAGCAGAAAAACTTGGCGGTTTGTGTGTGACTAATCAGTGTCTGTATCATCGTGGATTGATGCATTTTTATTCTGCGCAATATAGTGGTGCAGTAATAGATTTATGATTACTGACTGGAGATGAGTTACTTTGAAACGATGCGCTCTTATTTTTATGAAGGACACAATACAATTTACAACAACGAACATGAGCAACAGAATTATTTACTCAAGTCCTTGTGAATAAATTATGATCAGATCAAAATGCTGAATTATGGTTGGCAAGGGTAGAAAATGCACAATGAAATACACAAAATGCATTAGACAAGGCAACTAAGACTTATGAAAAGTGATGATATAATATTGAATTATTAACTGATATGTTACAATATGCACATAAAGTATGAAATACTGAAAAAGAAGACCAATTAATCAATGATATACAATGAGCAGTATGAAATTCGGTTTATGCTCATTTTGTTGTAGTAAGAACACTGATGTTACTATGATATCTCGATCTAGCTGAACAATATCGAAAGAGAGGAGTTTGATATACAGAACAAGTTGAAGATGAAGAACAAAGAGAAATATATGGACGTGATTTTGAAAATGAATGATTTCAGTTGTGAGTATTTCAGTTTTTTTATGCTTTACAAAACAATCAACCAACACAACAAATAATCAATTCTCTTCAATTATACCAAAATAAAAATCAGCATATTGCTTTTTTACAACTACTTCAAGCAATAGTACAAAGGAATAGTGTTGATGTATGAACGGGAATACAAACAATTCCTGAATTGGTACAACCAAATGAGCGTTATTATGTATTAATTTGGCGAGATTTGTTAAATGAAAAACCAATTGAAGCACTTGAACGTCTTATTCGTGAACTTCCTTGATTAGAGAACACACCAAAACACTTATGGGTGAAACGAGCGGTAACAAAACGCCTTTGACAAACAAAATTAGCTCAATGATATATAGACCAGCTTATTGCTGATAATGTATTTTTACCAACAGATGTGTGACAAAATCAAGAAAGATTATTGTGGAAACAAGCATTTTTATCATTTCATCCTTGGTTATCACGAATGTATCCGTATTTATCGCCAGATCGCTTATGGGAGGAAGAAGTGAATAGCTTTTAATTTTTTGTAGAAATGAAGAGTACACAACTCATTATGATATTATTGAGCATAACATTTTTAGTATGGTGACTAATGTATGAAAATCCTTTATTCTTTTATAGTAGCTCTTTGTTTTGATGGTGTGGAGTAATGATTTTTTTACATAGTAAAGAAATAGATACACACAAAAATTATAAACAGTATTGAATTATACTACTCACAATTTTATTAGTTTGGTATAGCTTAGAATGATTATTTTCTTTTGCTTGGATACCATTTATAACAATACTTTTTTTATTCGTTTCATATCTACGAGCAATTAATCGAAAAAGACAAGATTGATTATGGTGGTGAGAGAAAAAATTTTGAAATAATGAGACAGTTTTTTTTCTCTCATGTATAGCATGTTTTTTTGTTATTAATTTTTTATGATTTTCTTCGCATCACAGTAATTATTTTATATGAAGTACATTTGGATTACTATGTTTACTCATTTTTTCTTATCTTCTGTGAAGAAATAAGAAGAGTTTGCAATATGATTTATTGTTTTGGTGTTTCATTTTCTTTTGGTTAATGACTTGATTATATGCTCTACTTATTCTTGTGATTTAATGTGTTGAAGCAAATCACTGTTACTTGTTGATCGTTGAGTTCATTGTAGTCATTTATATGATGTATGAAGGACGTTAGATGCTTTTTTTATTGAAAGCGTTTTTGTTGGTTGACGATAAATCGAAGTATTTAAAGAGCTTCATTTGCCATGAAGTATTGTTCGACTACTTAAGCAAATTGCAAAGACAAGTCAGAGAATAATTATAATTTGCATTTTTTTTGACATATGAATCGAATAACAATAAATGTATGTTATAATTATACACTAAAAATTGAATATGTCAACATTAAATAAGAATAATAGTAAGAAATTTGCTTTTTTGAAATAAAATATATATAATATATATGTATTTTTATATTGTATAATAAAAATGAAAAAAATCACTCTCGTTGCATTTAGTATTTTGACTATTTGTGTTTGATATCCTTTCTATACACATGCTGCTTATGGCGGTGGATGATGATGAGGTGGATGATGAGGTGGTGCATCAGTAAAACCAACAGTATCTGTGTTAAAAAGAGATACTTGTGTAAACTGAGATAGATCGTGAAGTGATTTTGATGGAATTTGCGCAAAAAATGATGAAACGCATTCTGTTGCTTCAGATAAAGATCCAATTTTGACTATTTTAAATGGAAAAAAACCAGATCTTAAGAAACTGCTAACTACTATTACGAACCAGAAAAACAATAAACTTACGAAACAATTGAGTAATAAAAAGATGGTATCAAAAAAGATGCTTAGTGCTCAAGTAAAAATTGACACTATAATGAATCGTCGAGAAAAATTATCAAACGAAGAGAAAGAAATTAAAGTATTTAAATTATTAAACGTTACTAATCAACTTGGTGAAAATGAAAAAATCAAAGGCGATCTGTTAATGATTATTGCCTATGTTCATCAAAAATCACTTTCAATGGCAAAAATTCTTGTAGACTGAAATAAATAACTTGATAATCACTGAAATATAAAATTTAAGGAAACTCTGAAAAACTCTCGTTTAGTATTTGAATCGTACTACTAAAGCATAAATATTTTTTGCTCTGTCGTAATGTTAAAAATGTACGAGTTTTCTTAATAAAAAAACATATTATATCACATAATATGTTTTTTGTTAATTAAAAAACAACAGATTTCACATTATAAACTATAAAATTTGCATTTTTTCTCCTGTTGCTCTATACTAGAGTTATCAATTTATATTGTATTTTCGCAAATGAACACAAAAATAATCTTTTCTGCGACTATTCTCCTGGGTAGTGCATTACTCCCAACTGTTTCTTTTGGAGCATATGGATGATGATGATGATGAAGCTCAATAAGTAGTTCTTCAGTCAGTAGCACGTCAGTCCTAACAAAAGACGTTTGTAATGATTGAGATTATTCAAATGATTATTATGATTGAACATGTTGAACAAAACCTGCTGAAAATGAAGGTGATTCTGAAGTAGTAATTACGCCAATCAGTCAATCTTTCACTACACAATCAGTTAAAAAACAGACTCCATTTATTTTTAATACAGAAACCAAAAACCAACTTAAAAAGTTAATACAAGAAAAGCAAACAGCAAAAAAACAAGAAGTTAAAATGCCATTAAAATATTTGATTATTCAAAAGAAAATTGATAGAATTATGGATCCTCGAGAGATGTTATCAAAAGATGTAAGACTACAAAAAGCGGTAAAATTATTTGAAAAAACTGAATTATTGCTTGAAAAAAATACTCTTTCTCCTAAAATCGAATCAATCATTTCTTATCTTCAGCTTAGAATTATTGCAATCATTCAAAATTCTTGAAGTTTATAAAAAGTGATGTTTCATTCATCAATGTGCAATGCAATTATTTATAATTAGTTGAAAAAAAGAACAGTCTACATTTATTATAGATGACCTATCATCTATTCATCAAATCACTCGTGTCCTTAGAATGCGTCCGGGTGATTTTTTTGTTGTCCAACCGCCGTGATTTTCACTCAGATATGAGGTGAGTATTGAATCAATAACTCCAACAACAATTATTACAAAAATTATTTCAGAATCGTATTGATCTGCTCGCAATGAACATATTACTGTAGCAGTCGCAATGCCAAATAAATTTGAAAAAGCAGAATTGATCGTACAGAAAGCTTCAGAAGTTTGAGTTGATGAAATTATTTTTCGACCATGAAGAAGATCTATAATAAGAGAATTCCCTGATAAAAAGATGTTGAGATGTGTCACAATTGCAAAAGAAGCGACTGAACAAGCATGGTGATGGCATATTCCTACTATTTCTCGGTCTGAAACTATTCCAAACGCAAATGAGTACAGTGAGCAATTATTGGTTGACTATCATGAACAATCAACACTTCCACTTATTATTGCTTGAAGACAATTACTCTTATCTTGAAATAAGCGAATTGCCTATATTTGACCAGAATGATGATTTCATGAAGATGAGTATTCATTTTTTGCACAATTACCGATGAAACAATTAGTTTTATGAAATCAAGTATTAAGAATGGAAACAGCAGCAATTACGACGTGATGGTGGCTCAGTACATTAAGAAATGAAACGAGATCTATTTGAGACGTAATTGTCAAATAGTATATGCTTGTTTTGCTCATTGTAGTCTTGATTTTGAACGTAATTTTCACACTATACGAATACTTTATATTTTATTATTATTTTTTCTCATGGATAAAAACAATCAAAACGTTTTAAGTATTTTGACTTTTGTTGGTGTAATTGCAATTCTTATTCTCTGACTTGCAGGTAAATTTGCAGGTAATGGAACTACTGCACCTTCTGCACCTGTTGCTGCTGCTCCTACTCCAGCACCACAACCAGCTCCTGCTCCAGCGCCACAACCAGCGCCAGCTCCAGAAGTTACTAAAATTGATGCAGGTGAATTACAAGCATTTTATGACACTGCAATAATTGAAGGTGACGAAAATGCAAAAGTAACTGTTATTGAATTCGCTGATGTAGAATGTCCTTTCTGCCAAAGACATGCAAACAACGGTACTTTGGAAGCAGTTAAAACAAAGTATGCATGAAAAGTAAATACAGTATTTGCTCATTTTCCATTAAGTTTCCATCCAAACGCTCAGAAAGCTGCAGAAGCTCTAGAATGTGCTGGTAAAATTGGTGGTGCTGAGAAATTTGTAAGTTTCAAAAAAGCATTGTTTGCAAAAGGTGGACAACCAACATTAGCAATTATTGAAGAAGTGGCAAAAGCAGATGGTCTTGATGCTACAGCTTTGATGGCTTGTGTTAATGGAGGTGAGTTTGCAGCAAAAGTTACTGCTCAAATGGACTTTGGTAGAAAACTTGGTGTTACTGGAACTCCAGGAAACGTTGTTATGAATAACGAAACAGGTGAATTCACTAAAGTATCTGGTGCAGTTCCTGCAGAAGCATTTGACGCAGCAATCGCAGCATTCATTCAATAGTCTCTTATTAATGTAATATACTAAAAATCATCACTTCGCGAGGAGTGGTGATTTTTTTCTTTTATTTTTCCTTGCACTTTGTACCACAAATTCGTATACAACATGAATTCATTTCTTCATGCGTTTGCTGATGCCAATAAAAAAAACAACAAAAAAATTCACATCGAGGGTGGCAACTGCTCCTACGATTGATACAACACAAGCAAATCTTTTGATTGTGGAATCGCCGGCCAAAGCTAAAACGATCAAAAAATATTTATGAAAATGATATGAAGTAGTAGCGAGTATGGGACATGTGGTGGATTTGCCGAGTAAATGATTGGGAATCGATATAGCCAATGGGTTTATGCCGACGTATGAAGTGGATTCAGGAAAAAAATCAGTAGTAAGTGCATTGAAAAAAGCAGCAAAAACGATGAAGGTTTGGCTCGCGACGGATGAGGACCGCGAAGGTGAAGCAATTGCGTGGCATTTGGCACGTGAGTTGTGACTGAATGAGAAGACAACACCGAGAATCGTTTTTCACGAAATTACTCAGACAGCATTACATGACGCGATTAATCATCCGAGAACATTAGATCTTGCACTGGTCGATGCACAACAAGCTAGAAGAGTACTTGATCGTTTGGTCGGATACGAACTCAGTCCTGTCTTGTGGAAAAAAATTAAAACAGGATTGTCAGCTTGACGTGTCCAGTCTGTAGCAGTAAAATTAGTCGTCGATCGTGAACGTGAAATTATGAACCATGAAACCAAACGTCACTTTGCCACCGAAGGAAATTTCGTCACAAAAGCAAATGAGGCGTTTCGTGCACAATATGCAACAGCATTACCGACAAAAGACAAAGCGAACGAAAAATTGCAATCACGAGCGTGAAAATCGTTTGTTGTTACTGATGTTGCCAAAAAACCGTGAACCAGAAATCCGTCAGCACCATTTACAACCTCTACCTTACAACAAGAAGCAAGTAGAAAACTTGGCTATCCTGTAGCAAGAACGATGCAGCTTGCACAACGTTTATACGAAGCATGATTCATCACGTATATGAGAACTGATAGTATGAGTCTGTCTGGGCAAGCAATTGCTGCGGCAGGAGCGGTTATCAAGAAAAGATTTGGTGATGCATATCATCAAGTCAGAAAATTTACGACAAAATCAGCATCTGCACAAGAAGCGCATGAAGCAATTAGACCGACCAATATGGATACTGAGCGAGCAGGGGACGATGATCAGCAAAAAAAACTCTATCATCTCATTCGACAAAGAACGCTTGCTTCACAGATGAGTCCAGCACAAATTGAAAAAACAGAAATTACCGCGACACCACAGTGAATACCATCTGATTTGTTTGTTGCAAAATGAGAAGTAGTGACCTTTGCATGATTTTTAACGGTCTACGGTATCACTGTAGAAGAAGACGAAACCAGTGAATCATTAACAGATAATCAACAACTTCCTGCTGTCAAAAAAGGTGATGAGCTTGCTTATACTACTATACTCTCCACAGAAACATTAAGTAAGTCAGCTGCGAGATTTACAGAAGCCATGCTGGTTAAAACGATGGAAGAAAATGGTATTGGACGTCCGTCAACCTATGCACCGACGATTAGTACTATCCAAAATAGAGGATACGTCGAACGTCGTGACTCTGACGGTTTGAAAACATTGATCTGGGAATTGACCTTAAAAGGGCAGACAGTGACTGAAAAACATCTCACCAAGTTTGTTGGCTGATATAAAGGTAGACTTGTACCAACTGACATGGGAATGGTCGTGACAGACTTTCTCACCGAACATTTTCCTACAATTATTGATGAACAATTTACTGCGCAGGTAGAAGAGGAATTTGATCATATTGCATCAGGAACATTGAAACGACAAACCATGATGAAGCAGTTTTATGAGCCATTTCATAGTACGGTTACCACAGTCACGCAAACAGCTGAAAGAGCGAGTGGAGAACGTGTTTTATGAACTCATCCGGTTTCAGGAAAGGTGGTCAAAGTAAGAATTGGGCGTTTCTGACCGCTTGTACAAATCGGAGAATCGGACGACGATGACAAACAATTTGCCTCAATTCCTCCAGGATATCATATCGAAACAATTACCATTGAACAAGCGCTTGAAGCATTTCTGTTGCCACGCGTTTTGGGCGTCTGGCAGGAAAAAGACGTGAAGGCGAATACAGGCCGTTTTGGTCCATACGTGCAGCGAGGATCGACCTTTGCATCATTACCAAAAGGTG
>CAZIUS010000003.1:0-22864 GCA_964542385.1 uncultured Candidatus Peribacteria bacterium | reverse complement strand
TGAAGTCCCGTTCTATTTTATCCCACTGCCCCTCAAGAAAATCTTTTATCCGTTTTGTCCAAAATGATTATAGGAATTATGACAGGTAAACTGTGAGATGTTAGTAGTTCTTATAACTCTTTTACACAAAATTATATTGATTCACAACTACTCCTCCAAGACTGTTTTGCAAAAGAAGGAATACAACTCATTCGTGTAGCTCCAAATTGTTTTGATAGAAATCGTGAAGTATTTACGAGATATTGACTCTATACTCCAGAGCGTTATGAAATAGTCGATGAATCTATTTGTGCTGATTTGATTTGGAATAGATCGATGCACAATAGCTCTTTGTTCTATATCTTTTGATCGTTGCCTATCCATCCTGCTCCTCAATTCTCTTCATTGTCTGACGATAAGTTACAACAATATACCCTCCTGAAAAAATACCAACCACGCACATTCTTACTCCACAATTTTCTCAATACAAAAAAGGTACAAGACAGTTTTGGAGCAATGGTCGTTTTGAAGCCGCGCTTCTGAAGTGGCTGAGTGGATGTACAATTATTCAAAAAACAAGAATTGCTCGACCAAAAACATCATTTGGTAAACGTAAAAAAAAGAATGCTCGTCCAGCAATATATCGACAACTCGTGAGGAATTCCATGACTCGTCCCATGAAGACATGACCTCAGAGTCGTTTTTTTGTGAAATAGTATAGATCATATCAGTCTCAGACAACCTTCAGACAGTGAAGAATTTAGAAGTAATGTAGCAGTTTGATGATTCGAAACGATTTTTACTGCAGATGTAATCCCTCCAGAACTCAAAATAATTATTGAAGCCATACAAAAATCATTACGCGTCACTCAAGAGTTTTATTCACTAGATTTTGGCTATAATCTAGAAGAAAAGAAATGGTATTGTTTTGAACTCAATGCTTCTCCATGAATAGAATATACCGAACTCCAAAGAGAATTTGCTACCGCATATTATACTCGTCTGGCGATATACTTTAAATCGTTGTTTGTAATATAAATAGAGCAAATTACAGAAAGAAAAAAAGAGGACTATGGATCGTTTGAAACTGTAGTCATAGGTTCGATAATTCCTTGCCATGTAAGACAAGTTCACCGTAGTAAAATATTATAAAAAAATACAAAAACACAATAATATATTGACATTTATATTTAAATTCGTATAAGATAAAAAATAATAATATGAATATTAATACAACAAAAGGCGATCGGGTCAGGGTCGACAATCTTACAAGTGGCTATCTGCCCGACCAAAAAATTGCTAATCAGTATTTAAAACTGGGAGATGTATACACTGTAGAAAAAACAGTAGTATATGAGTGGCACACAGATGTGTTTCTACAAGAATTCCCAGGTGTAGCCTTTAATTCATGTTTTTTTGAAGATGAATAAAGGAAAAACCGATGTATAAGGCGCTCAATTGTTATTGAGTGTCCTTTTTATTATACAGGAATCGACTCTTATGCAATAATTCTTCACCTCTACCCTTCCGTTCCTGTCTTTACGATTTGTTTTCATCGTTTGTGATTGATGTGTTCTATGGTTTCATAGAGTATTCTTTGTTTTTTGAGGTCTTGCTCTTCGGGATCATCGAGGACAGAAAATTGTTTGTAACGTGCGGTGAGTAATTCTGTAAAGACGACTCCCGTTTGTCTGTATAACTCACCTGGTTGATAGGCAAGTTCAAACAATGCTTTCATTTCCTTCACTATAATCTGTTTGTCTGCTGTCGCTCTGGGGAGTCTTTTGGATGCTTTGTCTCTTGCAAACGTTTTTGATCTCAAAAAGACCTTCAGATATTTTACCGCGAGGTCATTATCCATAAGCTGTTTGTATGCTTTTTCAAAATTTTTAATCAAATAAGCCCATAAGCGATCTTTGTCACTGGTAAAATGTGGATGAAATGATCTGCATCTGGAAATCACGCGTTGTGGTCATTGTCTTTCGATCTGCAACGCATGCACACCGTGCAACTCAAATCGGAGTTTCAGTCATGACCATCCCATGCGATCTCTCACGAGAGTCCCTTCGGTTTGATGAAAATCTCGCATCGTATGACAGGCAGGAAGTCTCGATGCCATACGATCACCGATAAATGGTGTCTTGGTAAATGCTAACGTTTGTAATGTCTCATGAATCGATGCTTCTTCCAATGCCACAAATACGCCATATGGTTTTCTGAGCTTAGCAAACGTCTTTGCCAACAATCTGGTCGGTGCTACTCAAAACGTAACGGGTATTCCCGTTCTTTTTTTGATTTGGTCTTGCAGATAATGTGCATACAACCTAAAAGCAAGTTCATCGTTGTCACAGAATGGTGGCAGTTGTATAAAAGCTTCATCGATACTAAACAGTTCGAGCTCGAGGACATATTCACTCATACACGAAAAGACTTGCTCAGAAACCCTTCCATAATAGCCCATATCTGGCTGTATATAAACAGCATCTTTGCTCAGCAGACGTTTTGCCTCTCGCGTGGGTGTTCCTGTGCCTACACCCTTATATTTTGCTTCATACGTACAGGCAATCACGATATCGCCATCTCTACAAACACACACCTCTTTGCCCTGCAATGCAGGATTTCTTGCCACCTCACAACTAGCAAAAAAACTATCGCAATCAGCGAGTGCCCGCACTTCAGTCGATTTGTTTGGCATCATCAGCATGGTTACCTATACTTTCTAAAAGAAGCGAGGACAACACCAACGATTTGCATTTCTTGTTGTGGATAGACCGGCTGCGTATACATCGTACTGTTTCCTGCCTCTAGACACACTCTCCCCTGCTGATCCTTGCGATAATATTTCACCGTAAAATCCCCATCCAGGGTAGCCACCACAATATCTCCCGTACGCAGAACTAGCGATCTATCAACCACGATCGTATCGCCAGAATTGATACCTGCTTCGACCATACTGTCTCCACTCACCTCCAGCAAAAAGCTACTATTTGGTCTTTCGATCAGATGCGTATGCAGATTCAGTGTTTCATATCTATTCGCATCTCTGGCAGGCGCATCAAAACCCGCACTCACGGTCTGAGCTAGAGTAATTCACACCATCTCTTGTATCGCGACAGTTCATTTCATAGTTTACAAATGCAACAATAAAAGAACAATTGTTCTTTTATGGATTGATGATCAAATTGCAAGAGACATTTTTCACAAAACGATTGTTGATTAAAGAACACAAATAAATACACTGTTTTTTTTCATAACAAAAAGCATGGACGATAAAAACTACATCATCATTGATATCGAAACGACTGGCCTGAGTAGATCACAACATCGCATTATAGAAATTGCAGCGGTCCGTTTTGATGGTAACAGTATTCTCGATACCTATCAAACACTCATCAATCCCCAACAATCTATCTCTTCGTTTATCAGTAGCTTTACATGAATCACCAACGGGATGGTAACAAATGCCCCGACTATCCAAGAAGTCCTCCCATGATTTCTTGCATTTCTCCAAGAGGATATTTTTGTAGCGCACAATGCGTGATTTGATCATGGTTTTCTTACTGAAAATACACACACGCATCTGTGATATCAACTCACCAATGAGGTCTTATGTACGAGAAAACTTGCAAATAGACTTGTCTCTCATCTTCCCAGCAAAAGTTTGGGTAATCTTTGTACCCATTATGGTATCGTCAATAGACAAGCACATAGAGCTATGGCCGACGTTTTGGCGACTACTGAACTGCTGAAAAGATTCCTTACCATGATAGAAACACACTCAGAAAATCACGCACACCACGACCTCTTTTCCCTCCAAAAAAAACCGGTAGGATACAGCAAAAAAATGTTTGGTGGATAGGATGGAATTTTTTTTTCTATAAAAAAAAATCCCAATAGGATTTCCTATGGGATTGATAAATTTACCAATCATTCTATTGATTTAATAAAAATAATATATATAAAATACCATTTTATTATGGTATATTAACATGTCTATTAACAAACACCATCAAGAAGAAATACAAAATAAAAACAACATCAAGAAGACACAGGAATCAGCATTAAATAGTCTCCTTACTGCACCAGCACAAGTAAATAAAACCCTCTTTACAGAATTTATTGTATCACCAAAAAAAGCATGGTTTCATGTCAATGATAAAGTCGTCTATGAAGCAATACAAGTTCAAGAATATTGAGAAATGGACAGTGCAAAATTATGACAAGATGTAGAAGATCAAGTAAAAAAATTTTTTTATTCTGAAACTATCTTTGAATTTGCAGAACACCAACTCTGTTCAGGTGCACAGGATTCATGTTTTGACAATTCACCTACTGCAGTGTATCAACCTACATTTATGACAGAATGATGACTTATCAGAGTTGATTTTCTTGTCCGCAATGACGAATGAACGTATGATCTTCGAGAGGTAAAATCAAAAAGCACGATTAGAAAAACAACCAAATGATTACCACTCAAAGACGATCTTCTCGCGGATTTAAGTTTTCAACGTTTTGTTCTTGCAAAAACATTGTGAGAAAAATTTTCATGACGTTGTCATATCGTCTATATCAATAAAGACTATAGAAAAAATGGAGAGCTGAATCATACAGAACTTATCAAAAAAGAAGAAGTAACCGATGAACTAATGAGTATGGAAAAAGTAGAAGCATTGCACCAATCAATCGGTAAAGACCTAGCATTAGAGAGAGACTCATTTGAAAAAAAATATCCATACAATAATGAAGATTATCTCACCTATTATGGAACAAAAGCACCTAAATGATCGATTTGGGAAATTCCATGAATAGGATACAAGAAAAAGAAATTTGTTGCATCATGAAAAACTATGATACATGATCTTGAGAGTACTGACATAGCATTACTCAGATCTTCTCAATGAGAACCGACAAAATCTAAAAAATATCTCGAACTCTATCGTAGATGAGAGACAGTAATCGATACGGTATTGCTCAAGGAAAAACTAAGTTCTTTACGTTTTCCACTTTATTTTTATGATTATGAAACAATCAGTAGCCCAATTCCATATTATGATTGAACATGACCTTCACAACAAGTTGTAGTCCAATTTTCAGTCCATACGATTCATGAAAATGGCACAATAACTCACGATGAAGCAATCTTAGAAGAAAATAGCAAAAATAACAAGTCCGTTATAGAGACAATGAACCAAATACTCAATAAAAAAGAATGAACCTATATTGTCTGGTATAAAGGGTTTGAAAATGAAAGAAATAAAGAAACTGCACGTATGTACCCTGAATACAATGAATTTTTCGAAAATATCAATGCAAACACCTTTGATCTTATGGATATTTTTAAAGATCTTATCTACTTTGACAAAAGATTTCACTGAAGTGCCAGTATAAAAAAAGTACTTCCTGTACTCACTGAAATCTCCTATGACACACTCGATGTATGAAATTGAGCTATTGCAACACGTATACTCTCAGATCTTCTGCAATGAAAATATACTCCTGAAGAAAGTGAACTCAAAAAAGCCCAACTCCTTGAATATTGCAAACAAGATACTTGGGCAATGGTGCGTATACGACAAGAATTGATGAAACATATTACACCAGAAGAAACACCTCTCTGGAGTAGAATTTCAACAAAAACAAAAAACATATTTTTATGACTTTTCCGCAAAAACAGTTAAGATTCTAAAGAAGAAAAATAGATGTACAATTTTTTTTATAGAGAGACTGCTAAAAAATGAGCGTTTTTATTCAAATGGATGCGTTTCGTGAGTCTAAATCGTTCGCAGTCTCTACATAGATAGGGCGAATTAGCTATTTACGTAAGGGTAGTGAAGTATGTATTAAAATTCTCGTGAAAATCTATTTTTCAACGCCATCTATACAAAAAAATCCCAATAGGATTTCCTATGGGATTGATAATTTTTTAATTCACCAATCCCGATAGGAAACCTATAAAGATTGGTCATTTCAAGTATCATATTTTACTAATCCTTTGTGGATTATTTTAGACAATATTCCCCCTATTAAAATTGGAATCAGCATCTGCAATGAATTTGCTGTTGAAACATTCTTACCAAAGGTATTGTATGCTAATAAGCAAAATATGACTGTTATTGCAATACTACCAAAAAATTGCTGGTTTAACAAATATTTTCTTGTTTCTTCTTTTTTTGCTGCAAATCCCAATAATGTCGGAACAAGAACGAATGTAATACCAAGTAAAACTGAAATAGCAAAGACAAATGATTGAGGTAGTGTTACATATTTACCAACCATCATAAATGTCACAACTGAAATCAGTATCATTGCAAGGGTGGTTAAAACACAACCAAAAAGATTTAATTTCATATTTTTAAAATCTTAATTTTTAATGCCTACTCTATACAGTTTTCGGCTTCCCTGTTTTTAAAGGATATAAATCCTTCTATTAAATATTTTGAAAAAAATACACCTAATAGCGATAATATACAAATATAATACATATCCGACCTGATTGATACACTATCAGGTTTAATACAACTGTGTACACATAAAAATATTACATAGACAATTACAAATACTCTCATCACCTTAGATTCTCTCAAAGCAACATCATTACTGATTGGGACGAGTAACAATGGCAGGAAAATTAACACATACATTAAAACTATTGCAAAGATAGTATTCTGTATTGTAGGCAATACAAGAATATGAGGATCAAGAAATTCGAACATATATCGAATTGTTATCGATATCAGGAGTAATACAAAAAATGCTGTTAATCTTTCTTTTTTAAGAAAGAATGTTTTTAATGATTTCATTATTTTTTTAATTTAATTTTGTGATGCCTACTTTTTAACAGAGTGTTCGGCGTGTCTCTTTTGTTTCAAATAATTCCTTAAAATCTTTGAAAATTTTTGATTTTGAAGTGAAATATGTGATTGGCTTAATTTTGCCACCATCCATTACCTCAATCCATAATTGATACTCAAATGAGTGACGTTTGTTATCATCATAATAAGAAAAACACTTTTCAAGATGATTACTAAACACAATATCCATCTTGAAATATAAGGATTAAAACGCTCAAAAGTTATTTTTATTCTCTTTAAAACAATGAATACTATTAAGATTCCATCTCAAATGCAAATAAATGTACAGAAAGAAACATTATGAAAACTCAATAGAAGCCAAACACTTAAGAATGAACTCTTACTTTATCTATGGAATAATCATCGTGATTTCTTCAAAAAGAATATGGTAAGATTAAAAAGAATGAATGAATGCTGTAATGCTATCTCTTATCGCAGACGATTAGAAACTGGTGATTACCAACTTGTTTGAGCTAACTTTTGTAAATATGATAAAGCATGTATCGCCTGTGCAACAAAAAGAGCTATGAGAATGATTAAGAAATTTGCTACATGAGTCTATGAAAACAAGCTTACGTGAAAAAACTGGTATTATATAGTTTTAACAATTAGTCATAAATCGCATGAAAGTTTTGAAACAGTTATGTGAAGGTTGATGAAATTTAAAGAAAAGTTAGGTAAAGCGTATAGAAATTCTAAGAGAGAAAATCAGTCTAGTAAAAGTTTTTTTCATAAATTTGATTGAATGGTCATGTCTATTGAAGTAACCTATTGAAAAAATTGATGGCATCCTCATATAAATATATTAGCTTGTACTGATGATGAAATTGATATTGATCGTAATTTGTATGATTGGAATAAGAAGAAAAAATATAAAAATTGAGAACAAGTCCCTACACTAACCAATGAATCATTAAAAAATGAACGAAAAAAAATAACAAAATGAAGTTTTATTCATAACATTCGTAAGATAAATGTTTTAAATAAACACTTTTCTAGAAGCGGTATAGGAGAAGTATTTAAGTATGCATTGAAGTTTTCTTCAATGAACGTTGAACAGCTTTCAGAAATTATAATAGCTCAAGTTAAGCACCAATACCGTTACTTTTCAACTTATGGTATATTTAGAGGATGGGAGCAAGGTGTATGAAAAAAGTTTGATGGAGAGCGAAAAGAAGTTTCAATGTTATACGATAAACAATCTCAACAGTATGAAATTGAAAATACTACTTTTTCCACAGTTACTAATAACAGACAAGATGTTGATAGTACTCTAATAGATGAAATAATTGCATCATTATAGATCATCAGTATTGCTATCATTCAGATCTTTTTCTATTTCATCATATATTTTAATTAATTCATAAAGAGCTTCTCACAGCGTCAATTCTTTTTCAGTCATAATTAAATAGGATTGTAAAAACTAGCAAACAGCATCACTCTTTTCTAACAACAATTCAGTAAACACTCTATAAAATCTCTCTTCTTCAAATTTATCCATAGGTGTGATTTGAATCTGTAGTTTCAGATTTTTGACTATTTTTGACTTAATATTCGGATTATCTCTTTTTGCACAGTCTTGCATACATTGTACTAATCTAACGTATCATTATTTAATAATTTACATTTTTAAGATTGACTTTTTAATATTTATCATTATTTAATGATTAAAGTTTTATACTACTCAAATATTTATTTCAATATAAAATACTATGGAAAATTTAATTTGAAAAGAAAAAAATGCTCCTCATATAATCAGATGAGTTGATGATTTCAGAAAAAAGATTTGAAATAGAGTTGCAACTTGTTTGACTGGTATAAGACCTAGTTGAAGACTTCATTTAGGACATTATAAATGAGCTTTAGAAAATTGGTTACACATGCAAGAAAATCCAAATATAAAAAACAATTTTTTAATAGCAGATTATCAAGTTTTATGAGATCATTTGTGAGAAACTGAAAAATTAAGAAATGCTGTAGTAGACATGGTAATCGATTGGCTTGCTGTTTGATTAGATCCAAAAAAATCAAATTTTGTAGTTCAAAGTTATGTTCCTGAATTTGCTGAACTTTTTAATTTATTAACAATGTTTACTCCATATAATATAGCTACAAACAATCCAACACTTAAAGATGAAATCAAAAAAATTGAAAATAGATGAGCGTGAGATAATAGTTGAATTTCACTTTGATTTATCAACTATCCAGTCAGTCAAGTTGCTGATATTATGCTTCTACAATGAGAAATAGTTCCTGTTTGAGAAGATCAAATTCCACATATAGAATTATCTAGAAGTATAATAAGAAGAATAAATAATATATATAAAACAAAGCTTCCTTTGCCTATGGCTATGATTTCAAATACTCCAAGACTTGTTGGAACTGATTGAAATGAAAAAATGAGTAAAAGTTTGTGAAATACTATTTATTTAACTGCATCATTAGATGAGATAAAAAAATGAGTCAATTCTATGTATACTGATCCAGGAAAATATTCAATAAGAGCTCCTTGAAATATTGATAAGCATGTAGTATTTAAATATCTTGAAGTATTTTATAATAATAAAACTCATATAGAAGAACTAAAAAGAAGATATATTGAGGGTGGGGAAAATAGTGTTTGAGATTGAGAATTAAAAAAACTTTTAGTTCAAGTATTAGATGAATTAATTTCTCCTATCAGAGAAAAAAGAGAATTTTATAAACAAAATATACCTTTAGTAATTTCTTCAATAGAAGAATGAAGTGAAAACGTTAGAAAAATATGACAAGAGGTATTGAAAGAATTAAAAGAAAAAATGGGAATTGTATGATATGGTAGAGAATTTAATGTATAATTATATTTCATAAGAGTTGTGTCTTAGTATATAATATAATAAACATATTTATTCTTATTCTAATTATGAAAAATAAATTTGAAAATTCAGAATCGAATAATAAAAATAAACATATAAATGACTTAGAAACTATAGCTACTTTTTTAAGAAGAGATGCACTAGAAGTTATTTCTGCAGCAAATAATGGCCATATTGGAGGAAGTCTTTCCTCTGTTGAACTATTAACTGCAATGTACTTTGGAGGAATTTTTAATTTTGATATTAATGACTCAAAAAATCCAAATCGTGATAAGATATTAGTACGTGGACATCTAGGTCCCATTAGATATCCAATCTTTTCATTAATGGGTTATATTCAAAGAAATGAATTATCAACATATCGTCAACTAGGTTCAAGATTACAATGACATGAAGATATGCATGAAATGCCTTGAGTAGATATTACACCAAGCGGATCTCTATGAATGTTATTATCTTACGGCGTTGGTGCGGCAGTTGAATCAAAGAACAAAGGTCAGAAAAATAATATAATAGTATTTTTAGGAGATGGTGAAGAACAGGAAGGCAATGTCAGTGAAGCCGCTAGACATGGTGCTTCTTTAGAATTAGACAATCTAATTTGTATTATCGATAAAAACGGTAAACAATTATCTAGACCAACGAAAGAATCTGATTCAAAATCAGATTTAGAAACAATTTGGAGATGATACGGTTGGAATGTTGAAATAATAAAAAATGGGCATGATATTAATGAAATATTAAATGTATATAAGAAATTAAAAAACATAAAAAAACAAACAGTTGTAATAGCAAATACTATAAAAGGATACAATGTTGATGGTAGTGAAGATCACTTTAGTGGATATCATACACTAAGTGCTGTACAAGATAAAGATGTTATAAACAAAGCAATATCAGAATTAACGAAAAATCTTGAAAAAAAGAAAGCAACAGTTGAATCAGTTACAAAAATAGCTAAAACCTATGTAGCTTCTGTAATTAATCCAGTAAATTCTTTATGAATAAAAAACACAAGCGATATATATGATATAAAATATAATGGACAATCAGGAAAGAATTTAGAGGAAGGTCAGGCAAGTTTTTTTTATGAGTTACAAAAAAGAATATTAAACAGCACTTTAGATCCTTCATTTTATATAATCACACCTGATTTACTTAGAAAAGATATAGTTTTAAGGGAGGGTATGCATAATTATGCTCATTTTATAGATACTTGAATTCGTGAACAACATGCTATAGCAATGGCTCATGGTATTTCAGTTGAGAATCCTGAATCAAGAATATATGTATGCTATGGAGATGCATTTTTATATCGTGCAATGGATCAAATAAATGCAGCGGTTCAAGGAAAAAGTAATATATTGATCAATGGCGAAAATGCAGGAATATTTCAAGGTCAAAACGGGAAAACACACCAATCTATTGGACAGTTATGAGCTTTGTCATATATGCCAGATATAAAAGTTTATGAGCCTTCAGATATAGTTGATCTTTATAATGTATATTCTAAAGCCTTATCTGAAAATAAAGGAGTGAGTTATGTTCGTCTTCATAGAGGAACAGTAAAACTTGAAAGAAATAACACTGATAAAGAATCAACGGACGCATACTATGTTCATAAACCTGACGTCACTCCTCAACTTACAATGATCGCAAGCGGTTTTATGTTAGAAAATGTAGTGGAGGCAGCAAAAAAAATGGAAATTGATTACTGAATATCAGTTTGAGTAATAAATGTTATTAATCAAGGAACTCTTGCGAATAGTTTACCAAATTTACTGGAAACCAGTACTCCAATTTTAACAGTATACAATGGAAATCCTAATATTCTAAAAAACTCAGTGAGTGGTGCAATTTTAGAAAATCCAGATATTCCAAAGCCCAAATTCATCACTGGACATGGATTGATGGAAGGAACTTCTGGTTCAGTAAATGATCTAATTAAATTTTATAAACTAGATATTGATTGAATTATTAACGTTGCAATGAATGCAGTAAAAAAATAAATAAGTCTACCAAAGCTGATAGAGTAAAAAACATCTTTAACCTTGTTCTATAAACATAAAGAATTATAAAGGATTTATTGAGCTTTTACTTAACTGTGTTAAACTATAAAAATGAGAAAACATACCTTAATAATACTTGGGGGTAATAGTTCAAAAAATAAGTATTGGATACAGGAGATGAATAAATACTTAAAATTCGATTATTCAACAGTGGAATTTTTTTACAGTCACTGGGATGAAGATTCACAAGATATAAATTTTGAAAATGAAATCAAAAGGTTATCTCAATTTATAAAAGATAACAAAATTACAAACTATTCCATAATAGCTAAATCAGCGGGCTTTGTATTATCCTTACAAGGCATGTGTCAAAACATGCTAACACCATTAACTATAGTTGGATATGGCCTACCAATCGAGTATAGTATATATAGAAAAATAAATTTAAAATCTCTAATATATACAGCTTCCAGAAAAACTAATATTATATGCATTCAAGCAGATCAAGATCCTCAATGAAATTTAAAACATGTTGAATATTTAATTTCAGATATAATTCCGGTTTGGTGCATTAAAGACAACACTCACAATTATGACAAATTTAAACAAATGACAAATATTGCAAAAGCTTTTGTTGCAACCCATCAACCACAGATTGAGCATAGAATTGAAAAAATTGATATTGAATCAATTTGAGATGCTGTTAAAATTGTAAAGCAATTCCCAAAAAAATTTAGATTTAAAAATAATTGGATTTTTGACATAGAAAAAAAAATTTATATTTTCTCGTTTAAAAATAAAAATATTATTATAAAACAAGGAAATATAAATAAATTAAAAAAAGAAGTAGAAAATGCATCAAAAGTTAATCAGTTAATCGATAAAATAAAAATAGGAAGTAAAGAATTGATAGCTATAGTGCCTGATTTTTATAATATTAATTCCCAAAAAGGATATCTTATTTCTGAATACTGTGGACCAGATTGTAATGAACTATTTTATCAACATGTAAACAAGAGTCTTTCGACAAATGAAATTATTCAAATATTAAAACAATTAAATAAAGCATCTATTCTGCACAAAAATCTTTTGCCTAGAAACGTGATTGTAAAAAATAATAAAATTTATCTAATTGATTTTGAAAATGTAATTTTTAATAAAAATTCAGCAAATAAGACTCTTCAATTTAAAACTTCTATATTAGTAGGTTGGAGAAATCTTACTAAGATAACTGAAAAAGAAATTGAAGCGAACATTTATTATTGAAGCGACGCTGAACAAAATGTTGAATACCTAAATAAATACGAAGATACTTTTAAAAATATGTTAGGTTTGACAAATACAGATAATTACCAAACCCAAAAACTTTGTTATGAAAATATTATCAATGCAACTAGTTATAAAAATCAACTTTCATTATTAAAATTAGATGATATTCTTCATTCAATATCTGGTATATTACCAATTGAAGTTGAATTATTAATTGATTTTCTTTTATGTGAAGAATATAATCAAGGATCTCTTTACTTATATAGCAATCTATCAAACATTATAAAAATCGCAAGAATAAAATCCTTCATGGAAATAAATACAAGGCAAATTAAATCTTTTATTTGTAATCAAATTAAAGATATGATTCTTAAAAAAATTACGAAAGAAAATAACAAACTGTGAGTTAGAGAATCTATAATAAAAATAATTAAAAATAGAGATCCCAAATACAAACCTTTAAATGATTATTTAATAAAAGTTGAAAATTTTTTATTAGTCTAATTATGGTGCAACTATGAAATTATATTTATCTTCTCAGAAAATGGGGAACGAAATTCCTCAATTACTCTCACTTTGTGGACAAAATAAAAATGTTGCAGTTATAGCAAATGCACTTGATCATATGCCTGATTGTCATAGAGAATGAAGAGTAAAAATTGAGATCGAAAACTTAAAATCAATTTGATTAATACCAGAAGAACTAGACTTAAGACACTATTTTAATAATCAAGAAGGTTTATGAAAATTTTTATCTAAAAAATCAATGGTTTGGGTTCGTTGAGGTAGCGCGTTTATTTTAAACCGTGCAATGATTGAGTCTGGATTTAGTAACGTTGGTGTAGATATGATAAAAAGTTCTAAACTAGTTTATGCTTGATATTCTGCTGCTTTAATTGTAGCGACCACTAACTTATCATGAACAGAAATAGTTGATGATCCAATGATAATACCTAGTGGTTACTCTAAAAACATTAATCCATTCTTAGGATTGGATTTGATAAATTTTTATTTAATTCCACATATTGATAGTAAAGAGGTTTGGGCAAAAAACATACCACTTTGTGTAAAAAAACTTCAGAAAAAGAAATTAAAAGTTATAACATTAAAAGATGGCGAATCTTTTGTGATCAATGATTAATTATTCAATAAATAATTAATATAAACAATTTACTAGCCAACTGCATCACTCTTTTCTAACAACAATTCAGTAAATACCCTATAAAACCTCTCTTCTTCAAATTTATCCATAGGAGTAATCTGAATCTGCAGTTTCAGATTTTTGACTATTTTTGATTTAATATTCGGATTATCTCTTTTTGCACAGTCTATTATTACCTTTTCTACATCTCCACTCTCATCATTCTTATAGATAGTATAGATGTCGCCTTCCTCATTGATCTTTTTTAATATTGCCATGATTTAAAAGAAAAATAAAAAACATTATTACGCTATTCTTTTTTAATCTCCTTGCAATTTCTTTTTATATCAATAAAAGAACATTTGTTCTTTATTTTATCAATATCATGCAAAAAATAGATATTTTACGCTTATATCGACGAAAGCACCAGGAACTCCCTTCAATACAAAAAGCACAACAGTTATTCACCACTGACAATGAACACTTTTGCTGAAAGATTAGTGAGTCGGGAAAAACTTTTGTTCTATAGTTGACGCATAATCTATCCTAAGTACGGAATCGATGATCCAATACCTGGGAATCGGGAACCGTTAATTAGCATTGAAACTGCACATAAAATATTGGAAAAATTAGAAGCAAGATGAATAAGAAAGCCTAGAAGGACTCCATTAGAAAACTATTTACTAAGATGAATGCTTTACTGCCCTGAACTTGAAAGACCGTACTATTCATGACCTTCAACAGGCAAAGATTGAGGTAAATATTATCACTATTACTTACAAGGAGATGATTTAAATAAAGCACAAAGAAAGAGAACCCAAACAAAGTTTGTACATCAAGAATTACGTGAATTAATTGAAAATATAAGTGTAAAGAAATGATTCATTCAATTAATCAAAAAAGTTTTTCAGTTTGTATATTCTAAAAAAAATCAATTAATGGATGATCTTAAAAAAAAAGAATAAGTGAAATAATGACTTTAGAACAAAATATTAATAAAATAAGTGAAAAGTTTTATGAAGCAAAAAGTGAAATAGTCTCTAAAAGAATAGAATTAGAGCGGGAAAAGTTAGAATTAGAAAAAGAACGCCTGACTGAGAAGTTGAATGAATGATTAATAGATAATGTAGGGTTTGAAAAATCGTTGAGTCAATATCTCGAAATCGTTTCAAATCCTTGATCATTACGGGATTTATGAAGCATAGAAACCAAACAACTTCTCATCAGGGTTCTTTTTTGAAATAAAATCTACTATAAAAAAAATGAGGGAGTTCAAACCCCTCATAAACCGCTTATTTATGCTATTTCCAACCACTTACGTGGCACTAATATCCGTCTGGGGCGAACGACGGGAATCGAACCCGCGACCACAAGGACCACAACCCTGCGCTCTACCAACTGAGCTACGTCCGCCATAAAATAACTGCATGAGTCGCATATATACCGATATAGACATTTTTTGCAAGGTATTTTTACTCCTTTTGCGCTTGAGCAAAAATCTTGACGAGTAATGCAATTTCTTGATGTATTTCCTTCAATATATGATTTATTGGATTACCTTTTTGTTGTTTAGATTTAAAAAGTATGGGATGCACTACTAATTTACCATCGCGATATTCATGTTCCAAAGTGTGTAAAATCGTTTCCAATTCTTTTTTGCGTTTGAAAATTAAGGTTTTTATTCTATTGACTAGGATATCAAGGTCTTTATCTTCTGGATCTTCCATTCTTGTCTGAATAAAAATGGCATCCAAAGGTTCTAATCAAATGAGATTAATGATATGGAGTAACTCTTGCGTCAGGGAAAGTAGTTTGGTATACGCATTGATAATATGCTCAGGGAAATAACAATCATCCCAAATAATAGTGAAAGAGTGCGGAAAAGAATCATGTATCATTTGATAATCATTAATCAAATGTTGTTCATACTCATCTTGTAATTGAAAATATATAATTGTATCAGCTTGTGATTTTTCTTTTATTATATTCTTTTTTGGAGATCATATACCAATTGGATTTGGTCATGGTTTTGGCAATTTCTGTACTGAAATTCATTTAGCCATGGAAATAGACAAAACATAAAAAGACAATATACATATACTTGATTATTATTCAAGCAAAAAATATTTAAACTATAAAAATATATTGATATATGATATAAAGTATATATAAAGCAAATATATAGTAAATTCATCGATTGATAGTCCTGAAGCTAAGTTGAATTTACACTATTTTACACTATAAAAAAACTATGATTACTCCAAAAAACTCTATAACAGAACGAGCACAAAGGTGTGCAAATACCCTTGTCGACTGCGAAGATATTGCAGCTGATTGAATGGCAGTAATAATTGAAGCGTATAAAAAAGATCTTCAAGATATATTACGCAATGAACCAGTTATTGATAATGTGATGGTTCAAAGTACACAAAATTATTTTATGGACATATGAAGTAATTTAGATAATAAAATCACCACTAATCAAATAATTATTACAGCGCTCGAGAATATAAGAGTTGCCTTTCGAGAAGCCACAAAAACACACAATATAAATCAAAAAAATACTCATCATGAAGTAATCCAAATGAAAATAGAATTTCCTGAGACAATCAAGCAAGAAGTTGAAATTAATGCTGCTCATGCTCCTCTCATACAAAAAAAGAAGGAAATACGTAAAAAAAAAGAGTTTCTCCCAACGCCACCACCTACTCCGACAGAAAAAAGCATACCAAAACCAAAACCACCTGCTTTTGAACTACCAGAATCGTATAGAAAAAACAGTATTTTTTGATCAAAAAAAAGAACAACCAAACCAACAGAAAAATCAGTAGAAGAAAAACAATTTGACTTCCTCATGCGTACAAAATCTCCAACACAAGGGAAACCCATACTGCAAGAACAAGCCCCTTCTGAATCAACCACTATACACTTTACAAATGAAGAGTTAGATCACATAAAGGAAATTTGGCAGGCTATCGATCACACAGAATATACATTTTCACAACAAACCATAATGCACTATAAAGAAATTATCTCAATAATGAGTAATCAAAATCAAACACCCAAAACAGGAAAACAAAAAAGTATTATCAATTTATGTATCGATATTTTAGAAAAAAAGACATTTTCAGCAGAATCATGAGCACAACTAAAAAGATTAATGGAACGTCTTGTAGCATTTAAATAGTAAAATTTAATGAACAACAAAGAAATAATAGGCAATGTCATTTCAGCAGTAAAAAAACATCATCTTCATGAGTGAAGTGAATTTTGACGAGAAGAAAGAAAAAAAAATCGAGACATGCTCAGTCCTTTTTTCTGATGAGAAAAAGATAGCGATGAGTACCGAGCACGCCTTGTAACACGATGATGTCATTACCGAGAAGAAATAATAGCAACATATATAATTGATGTACTGCTCGAAACAAAAAGTGATTCCAAATATACCGATTTACAAAAATTTCATGAAGTAAATCAGGTGATAATTTGACAATGAAAAACGATGGCAATTCTCAAGGAACAAAAAAAAATCATGCATGATATGTTTTCAATTATCCATTCATTGGAAGCAATTGAAAAATGAGTAAAACGTTTTATTCATAAAAAACATAAAGATCTCAGATCACCGTGATTTCAACAATTTTGGTATCAAATAAATGAATATACAGAACAAAAAACTATCGATACCAAACCATTTCGAAATAGAATAGAATCAACAATAGGTCTATTACCCACAAAAACATTGCAACAAGCAAATGATGATCTTATAACGCTATTTATAAAACAACAAGTAAAACAAATTACACAATGAAAAACTGAATGCGCTGAAGTACTTTACAGAGACAATTTTAATTGATTTCTCTCACTTGATAAGTGAATTATTGCAGTAATACATATACAACCACAAAACACACACAATATTATTATAGCAACAGAATGATGATCATATTGTTTGCTTTCAAAATTTAATAGTAAACAATTTCCAGGATTATATCGCAATATCAAAACTATTGAAAATTTATTTGTCCTTCAGGATTGATTAAGTTCTTTTTATTGTGGTCATGTAATCACCCAATGATCTGAAAAAGAATATCTGTTTGATGGAACAAATATTATTGAAAGGTTTAATCAACAAGAAATTCAGCAATTTAGTATACACCTAGACGGAAAAGTGATCTTGGCAAAATTTCAAAATCCAAATGGTGAAGAAACACAACATATGTTTCTGAGAGAAAAAAATGCTTATGAACGAATGCAAATTACTCATTTTATCGATCCTGAAAGCAAAAAAACATTGTATATCGAATCAATTATAGAAGCAGATGTATCATGATGAAAAGTTTACGCACATATAATGGTAAAATGATGACCTTCAAAAAAAGTTCATGTTATTTCATTTGCAGATCTGAAAACATCACCTGTTTCCACAGACTAACTAGTCAGTATACAAAATATCTTCTCGCGGTGTTCTATGGAGTCATTCGTCCAAACGTTGTTGATCTAGATAATGTCAGATAAATCCTATAGTTCTTGCAAGCACAAAAAATCCATTAAAAAGTCATGCATCAATTGCATGTTTTATTTCAGTAGAACTCATTCCAATATCCACAAACATATCCAAAAGCATTGCTGCAACATATCCATCTACATTCAAGATAAGATTTGGCTTTTTCATCGTCGTACGTTCAGCAACCTGTTTTGCACAATGTACATGACGCATGACAGGAAAATTCTGGGCAAGCGTATCCAATAAGGTACATCTTCCATCAGGTGAATGAATTGATTTAATTCTATGACCTATTCCAGGAATATACAGTCATGCTTGTTTATGTTCTTCAATGATACAATCAGCTGTTTTTTCTTGCTGAACCGCTTCAAAAATCCAACGTGCTGCGCCATCAATTGCTCATCCAAAACGCGGTCAAATAGTCGTTAATCATGCTATCAGACTGGTAATCATATCTTTTCATGCTCTTGCAGTAATGATGGTATTGGTAGCACCACTTACGGCAGGTCCATGATCAGCTAACAAAATGAGTATTGTTTCAATAAAACGACAACCATATAATGGAACTTCTTTCTTTAATCGCAAATGTCAGATTACTTTTCACAATGAACCTTGTTCGACAAACTCTTGTACTGGAATTCAATTATACAACAACTCATCTCCTCTTTCATCACTAATTGTCGAAGTAAAACGAGTTCCACGACGATGTTTAATAGATGCTAAATTGGAACGTACTTGCTCTTCTTCATAACTCCCTACAATCTGTGGAATTACGCCAATTCACGAATAGACTTTGCCAATCAATTCACCAAAAGTCTCGAAAGAGTCTGGAACATGAGCTCCTGCCTCACGTAAACGATTATTTTTTACACGTGCTGTCTCATCCTTACTTTTTGCTTGAGCACCTGCATGACCAAACTGAATTTCAGTAGTAAATGACTCAGCACTGGTTCACGATACTCGCGCCACTACCGGTTTTTTGATTTTTTTCTTTGTTATCAAATCAGCAATTTCATTTTCATCCTCATTGCCCACTTCTCACAACAATACTATCATCTTGATAGCAGGATTTGCTTCATAATCCAAAACAATATCACGGAAACGGGTCATAGGAAATCTATCACCTCATACTTGGAGCGCACTATGCACTCCATCAGTCACACTACTAATCACACGACACATTTCATTCATCATTCATCATGATTTACTGACCAATCATACTGATCCAGCATATCGCAAATGAGATTTCATGATGGTATCCCATGATCATCCTGTATTACCAATACGTAATGCTCATGCAATAATTCCACCAACAACTGATGGTCCTATCAGTTTTGTTTCTGGATAACGTGTTTGTAATGCAATAAGTTCTCTTGTCGTTCTTTCAGGAATTCATTCTGCTACTGTAAAAATATAAGCAAAAAGTTGCTTCTCGATTGCTTGTTTTATCACGGTAGGTGCAGTACGCAACGAAGCAAAATTAATTAAAACAGTCGCACCAAATGATTCACACGCATCTCGTGTATTTATTTGCGGAATAAGTATTTCTTGATCACCCCAAAACAGTTTTACTGCACGAGGATGATTATCATTTACCATAATAGCAACCACGCTTGGAGAACGACCGCATAAATAATCATAGTCAAGCATGCGTTGTATTACTGAAATATGATTTCAATAAAAGATACAGGTAGTAGTATTGGTAAGCATCAGAAAAAAGAACAAATGAAAAATTAGAATTCAATTGATTCAACTATTTTGGTCAAATAGAACGTATCATCATATATTTTATGACGTATTCATTGTTTCACACACGTATCACGCAGCAATTGCATCGCTTCTTCCACACGTAATCCTCCACGTCTCATAACAAGAGTAATGTTTTGTTTGATTAACTCAGCTGAGTGTTCAATAAGACAATCACACAACGGTTTTACCAAAGCAACAATATCAGTAAAATTAGCGATACCTCACACGAGAAACAAATATTGATCTGATTTTTTATTTGCAATCATTGTTTCAATCAACGTGTTTACATACGCACGATTACTTGATTCGTCTGGGTTTCATGAAAGTTCTCCATAATTTGCAACTTCATGCAACAATCCACTTCCAGCTAGCGTATCCATAACAATCACTGATGCTCATCATCATCACAATAAAAACCATAAACGACCTTCAGGATTGATAACGGTTAATTTTAAACTTGCTCCTGTCTTTGCATCTACAGACTCTACAATCGTTTCGCTAGGATGATATCTTGTACCAAATGGTTTTACTCGACTAATATATTGTTGTTGTAATTTTTGTCTTCACAATTCACAACTATCTACTTTTGCTACCATATCTAGACAATTTATGACTCATGCATCATCAATTACAAATGGATTTACTTCAAGTGATGTAAATCATTGTTCTTTGAAAAACTGAAAAAAACGAACAATAAACGCTTTGATTGGTGCATCCATACGCAGGGTAATCTGTTTTGGATCAAGTTCTTCTAAAACAGGAACACGTATTTCATGAACCGAATCCCAATGTTCCTCAATCGTAATTCCTCCCTGCTTGGAAAGACGAATCAGATCGCTTTCACGATTTGTCTCGAAAGAGACATACCATTCTTGTGTATGAGCAATCCATGGTTCGATCAAGAAAGTATGCAATACATCTGTAATGCCATCAATTGTTACAAGTTTTTGCCAATGAGCTTCACATCGTTTTTGTACGCCTTCTGCGTCAAGTTTGACACCAACGAGTCCATATTTCCCTCTTTTTCCAAACAACTGATCTGGTTTTACGACCCGTAATAATGGTTTTTCTGTCGCCAAACGGTTTGCAATGGTTTGTATCTGTGCAGCTGAGTCCACTAAAATACCAGTATAGGGTATTTCACTCCATACTGACCAGAGACGTTTTGCATCATATTCACGAATAGCAACCTGAGCCATAGTAATTACCCTAATAAATATCTAATACTATATAGCTATTTTTGGATTAATATACAAGTGAATTGAGTGAAGATATCAGAACTTGACTTAATAATTTACTTAATTAATATATAAATAACCAAAACAAAATTGACATGAAAGAATTGATTTTTACAGTTTATCTCGTAATCGGACGAGATGGTCATAGATTTGTCTTTGCTATAAACGAAGATAATCTTGATGACAAATTACTGGAGAATGAAACACCCGTATACTATACGAACTATTTCCATGACTCACTTTCAGGATATATCGAACTTCTTGTAGATTATCTTGGATTTGAAGAAACAGGTGAATTAGTATGTAGTATCATGAAATCAGGTTTTTATCAAGGAAGAAAACATTTCCGAGATATTAAAACAAAAGAAAAATTTGAGATAATGTTGGATTTTTCTCTTGATGAATATACTTATGACACTCTTTTAACGGCATTAAATATAAAAGATATTGATGCAATTGGAACTGAATGTCTGTATTTTGGATTAAAACCAATACGTGAGCTCAATGAAGAAATTGTATTTAATTATTCACCAAACTAAAAAAACGTATAGCATGCTATACGTTTTTACATTTTTCTGATTACCATATCAGCTGCTTTTGTAGCACCACACGCATTTGGTTTATATGAGAGTGAATGAGGAAAATCAATTGTGCTGATCAATGCTTGAATAGCATGATAGGCTTTATTCGAAGCAAATTCTTCATCTAAATTATAATCGAAATGCATCTTCATTTCTATTTGTGCAATATCTTGATTGATTAGAGCATGAAATAACTCATCTGCAATTGCTATAGTAATATGTCATTCACGACTAAGACGTCTCGTGTTGAAATTTTCAAAACTTTCTACAGAATCTTTATACCCTCTTTGTAGATACTTTGTATAAAAAATTCTGTTACATTTATTTCACAAATGAAGTACTACAACAGGTGAATATTGATAGTTTTTGGTTCTCGTTTTCTGTGAATCAGTTCATACTCGCACTTCAGGATACTCTTGATAAGTAGTAAAACATTCTTTAATATCATTGATTACCGCCTGTAATACAGGCGTAGCTAATTTTCCGTGGGTCAATGAAAACCATGATGCATCCAGTATTTTCGCTGCTCTTCTCATCATCAGCAAAAAATGATAAATATAGTATATAGTTACTTTGTTTATTACAAAATGCAAATAGAATTACAAGAAAAAAACCAATGATGGTTTTTTACCATACTTTTTTTCCTTGATGAAAAAAAGTAGGCAAAAAAAATCAAGTCCCTTCG
>CAZIUS010000002.1:0-23464 GCA_964542385.1 uncultured Candidatus Peribacteria bacterium | reverse complement strand
GGGAAAACACTGTGAAACAAAGAATTTTATGCATATCGACATGAGTATTTATCGAAAAACCAGAAAAATCTTCAAAACTCAATCCTCGACTGACTTGGTGAGCTTCTCGAACCAAAACAAAAACAACGAGTAAAAGATCATCTCTTACAAGAACTTAGTGAACAGTTTCAATTACGTTTGCTCTAATGCTCCTCCATACCACTCACCCATCGGGAAAGACAATTACTATCGTCGATATGCGTTCTGAAAAGAAAGAAACGTTGTTTTGTGAAAAGTTGGAAATGAAACTCAGTGAGGCATTTCAGCAAGGAAAACGTGTTTTGATCATGTGATCAAAAGCAAATTTCTCTTCTGGTATGATCTGTACTGATTGTGGAACCATTCCACAATGCAACCACTGCTCTATTCCTGTGTGACGACACAAAGATACGCATGGACAGGTCTTCGGTTTATGTCATCTGTGCAAAACATACTATCCTGCACAAGGAGTTTGCTCGACGTGCAAATGACATGCATTCCAAACATACGGCTATGGACTTCAGTTTCTAGCAGAACAAATCAAAAAGTTATGGGGAATCGACAGTTTGATTGTCGATCGTACCGTTGCCAACTCACTTCCCAAAATTGAAAAACTTATGGAACAATTGCAATGAGCACGTTGTATTCTCAGCACCAGTTTGTTGACCCAACCTCCTGCAAATCTCCCACTGGATTTAGTAATCGTGACACATGCTGATACGTGACTCCAATCACCAGATCTGTATGCATCACGACGTAATTATTGTTTTTTGAGTGAGTTATGCAGTAAATATACCTGTCCTGAACTGTGGCTTCATACGTATAATCACGAGCAACCAAGTATCCAATATGCCGTTCAAGGAAATCATACAGCAATGCTCGAACACGAAGATGCATATAGAAAGCGTTTTTTTTACCCTCCGTATAGCGATTTATGTGTCTTGCTGTATAAGCATGAAATTGAAAATAGAGTTTATACGACAGTAAATAAGCTTTATCAAGAATTACTCTTTTTAAAATCAAGTTACCAACAAGACAATCTTGAAATTTATTCTACACCGCCACTGATCTACAAAGCATTTGGAAAGTTTCGTTATCATATTGTACTTAAAGGTGAAAATCTTCGTCCTTTCCTGGACATTGCATACAGTAAATTAAAAATACATTCTCGTGGTTTTAAGGTTGACTGGGAACCACAAAATCTTATATAATAAAAAAGTTGTTAAAAAGTTAAAAATTGTTAAAAGGTTAAACTTAAAACCTTCAACTTTTAAACTCTTTAACCTTTGAACTCTTTAACTAATTTCCATTTCATGTCAAAACTTATCGTTCATGGTTGAAAACCACTTCATGGCACTATCAGTCCAGTTCCAAATAAAAATAGTATTATAAAATTAATTCCTGCATGTCTCCTTACTGACGAAGATATGGTCATTCATAATGTCCCAAAAACGTCTGATGTAGGGTATATGCTTGATATTCTCGCATTGTTATGATGATCGTTTGAACGATTAAACGACTCTTCTGTCCGTATCAATGCAAAAAATGTTAATTCATATGAAATCGATCCTGTATTGAGTGACAAAATGAAAGCGTCAGTGATGTTTTTATGACCATTACTCGTAAGATTTGGTAAAGCAATGATGCCTACACCACAATGATGTAAACTGTGAACACGTCCTTTGGATGCATTTGTCTGAAATATGGAAAAAATGGGTGCCACATTTACTAATCAATGAGGTACGTATGGTTTTACTGTACAGAAACTCCAATCAACCACAGTACGAAGCCGAGAACCCTCAGTAACGGGAACAGAAAATCTTATTCTCCTTGCTGTAAAAACTGCAGGAACTACCACAATTTATAACGCTGCTTGTGCACCGCATACACAAGATCTATGTAATATGCTTGTTGCAATGGGTGCACAAATTGAATGAATTGGATCAAATTTATTACGTATTACCGGAGTAGATCGCCTTCATGGATGTGAACGAAGGGTTATTTCAGACCACCTTGATGTTGCTTGATTTATTGCTGCAGCAGCAATGACATGAGGAGAAATTACCCTTCAAAATGCGGTAACAACTCATATGGATCTCATGCTCGAAACGTATAGTAAATTATGAATTAATACAATCATAGACAAACAAAAAGACACTATTTTCATTCCAAGTACACAATCTCGTCAGATTGAAAAAACATTAAAGTGAGATTTGTTAATGGTCAGAGCACAGCCTTGGCCAATGCTTCCTATGGACATTATTCATACCTTTGCAGTAACAGCATTGAGTTGTGAATGATCAGCAATTTTTATGAATATTTGATATGAATATGCATGGTTCTTTATTGAAGAACTAGCAAAAATGAAATGACGTACCGTTATGGCAGATCCACACAGGATCATCACATTTGGTCCGACCAAGTGGAAAGGAGCGAATATCGTGAGTAGCGATATTATACAAGCTGCATACTGACTTCTTCTCGCAGCACTTGCTGCAGATGGAACCACAACGATCAACGCAATCAACCCACTCTTCCGTCGTTTTCCAAACTTTGTCGAACAATTTACTGCTCTAGGCGCTGAATTGGAATTGGTAGAGTAAGTTTTAATTGTTTGTCTGTATGTCTTTGAACATCGCAATCATAACATGATGAAACAATAATGAGCGTGAAATATCTCTCAAATCTGCTCATGCAGTAAAGCAATGATTAGAAAGTTTATGATACAATACGGTTTGACGATATGATTTTCCAAACGATACTACTCATTTTGTTGTTGATCACCAAATCAAGCAGCGAAATTTTGTTTTTCTCATGATACACTGATCATGATGAGAAGATTGACAAATAGCCTCATTTCTCGATCTTTTATGAATTAATTACCATTGTACAACTCCTGATATTTTAGCATTAACAATGAATAAATGGCATACGAAACTAGTTCGACGTGCTCATGGTATTCCTGTTGCAGATGATGCTATAATCATGGCAAATAAAACTACGTTTGATGAAATTACCAAAAAGATTGAATCACAATTTTGATTTCCTTGTGTACGAAAAGAACTTGATCAATGAAGCAGTAATGGAGTTTCTATAATTAGATCCAAAGATGATTGCAAACATATTTATGAATCGTATAAAAGATATGATAAACCTATTTTGATAGAACAATTTATTGTATGAAAAGAAATCACTATACCTTTGTTAGACCAAACGGATTGAACACAAGTACTACCTTTAATTCACATTATTCCTCCAGAAGGAGGATGATTTGATTATGAAAATAAATACAATGGTAAAACGCAAGAAATTTGTCCAACTGATTTCGAAGAGTGAATAATAGAACTATGTAATACGCTCGCGCTCAAAGCATATAAGTCGGTATGATGTACAAAATACGCGCGTATCGATGCAATACTTACAAACGAGTGACCGATTTTTCTTGAAATCAATACCATACCAGGATTTACTGACGCTAGCCTCTTTCCAAAGTCAGCACAAGTTGCATGATATTCGTTTCCACAACTCCTTGCACATTTACTATCATTGTCATCTCTTTAATGCATCGTCTCAAAAAAATACTTACTTCAGTACTCCCAAAACCAGAAAACTCGCTGAACTGTATTCATATTCATAAAAATCGTTTGTTAGACAATCTTGCAGTATTGCAAAAAATCACGTCGCATCATACAATTTTTCCAGTGCTGAAATCAAATGCTTATGGTCATGGTATAAAAGAAATGAGTACTATTTTAAAAAACAGTGATGTGCAATATATCTGTGTGGATAGTTATCCAGAGTATCAAATTGTCAAAGAATATGCACAAAAAAAAGTGTTGATCATGGGAGAAACGGTACCAGAAAACTATAGTTTTTACAATCCAAAACGAGCCACACCGGTCGTTTGGACAATTGAAACGTTGAAAGCACTAATCACAACCGGTAAAAAACGAACAATACATCTTTTCCTAAACACGGGAATGAACAGAGAATGAATTCAGGAATCAGAACTTGAAACATTTCTAACTTTACTTAATAGCTCAGAAAACATTACTCTCGAATGAGTGATGTCTCACTTTGCTAATGCAGATGAAATTGACAGTAGTTTCAACGAAAAACAAATCGAAACATTTAAATCAATGTTCGCGACTATTGAAAAAACGGTACGCAATTTAAACGATATCAAATATCGTCATATTGCAAACTCTGCCTGAATTGTGAAAATGACTGATACTTTTTTTAATGCTGCAAGATCATGAATAGCACTCTACTGATACAATCCTCTGCATGAAAAAGATCCTTATTACAAAAAGCTTATTTCACTGCAACCAGCACTTGATATCGTTTCCACAGTAACTGCGCTACAACATGTTTTACCAAATGAAATTGTGAGTTATTCGTGAAGACGAGTCGCATGAGAAAAAACAACTATCGCGACAATTCCTTTTTGATATTATGAATGATTACATAGATCCTTAACGAACAATCGACACTATGGACGAAAAGACACCATTCTCGACCAAGTAGGCACTATTTGCATGAATATTAGTAGTTGTGATGCAAAAGATCTTCCTGTATCGATTGGTGATACTATTACTATCATCTCTTCACATGAAAAACATCCGAATACAATCAACGCATTTGCAAAAAAAACAGGCACTATACCCTATGAAATACTGGTAAAATTAAACGAAAAAACCAGAAGGAAAATTGTAGACTAGAATTCTTCATCCAATAAAAATGAACGTTTTTTTTGTGTTTCAAAACAGGGTTGATTATCTTGTTGAAAGTAATGCAAAAGACGCAAAGTATCTTGTGGATTAGTCTGTAAATAACTTTCTTTGATCGGAAAGAGTAATTCATCATTTTTGTAATCGAATAAGTGAATGCGAATGCATTTTTTTTGCTGATCATATGCTACAGAAAAATATGCGTCTTGTGAAGCAATGTATTGTTGCGTATCTGTATCAATCAGCATCATATCAATTTCTCTCATTGGCACTCAGATATACTGACATTTTTTCACAAAATCCTGCTCATCACGAATATATATTTTTTCTTTGGAAACATTATAATATATAATATCATTTCACAACAACGTATCTATAGTTGATTCACTAATACCAAACAATGAAAAAGGTGTCTCAGTATTACAAAATAATTTTATAATATGATATCACATAGCTCTGGTTTCTTGAGTTACCAAACGATGCTCATAAATTTGTTCCACAAATTGTTCCTTAGGATTTCTAATTCATAAACGAACTCAGGTACTACTCGCCCATAAAGTCAAATAAAATGGTTTATTTGGCTCATAAACACATTGGGTAATTCTATTTTCCAAAAAATGGGCTGTTGCATCAGTATATCATAAATAATATGTAAAATATTCATTCATTGTTGCAACATTATGTATTTCTAGCTCAGTGTATGACTTATAATCAGCTGGTAACAAAGCAAAAAGGAGACGCAATTTTTCATCATTTGGGCTCTCCAAAACTTCCACTAAATTTCACTGAGTGGGTAATGGTTTAATCAATTCGGAAAGATGTTTTGACGGATATAAAAGACGTTTTTTTTGCATATACAACTCTCGATTTTCAATTATATATTGTAATAATTTATCAAATTGTTCATGTTCAAGCAACCATCTGTAAACAGCAACGTCGTTTTCATCCATTACTAGAAACATCGCTTCAACAACATCAATATCTAACATGACTTCATCCCATAATTTACGACGTAATTGATTATGTAACATATCTTCCAGAACTGTTTCCTGTGCAATATTATCACCGACCATGATTTCAAACTTTGGTCAAATAAAACTCATCTTTTCGACTATGAAATAAAACAAAAAAAAGTATAAACGTGCCTATTTATTATTATAATCATAATGCATCATACAGTCAAGACTATTTCATGAATTCCTGTTATCTTTGCTCATATTCCTGATTGTACTTCTACTACCGTTGAAATACTTGTCAAAGCATGAAATATTTACGAACAACGTGAAACCAACGGTTTGTCACATTTTCTCGAACATATGTTTTTCAAGGGTGGAAAAAAATGGTCTACACCACAAGCAGTTGCAGAAGCGATAGATGCATTTGGTGGAGAATGCAATGCGTATACAAGCACTGAATATGCATGATACTATGTCAAATCAGCTCCTGAATTTCTGAATCAATCACTTGAGATACTTGCGGACATGCTTGTCGATGCACAATTTCCAAAAGAAGAAATGGAAAGAGAAAAATGAGTTATCATTCAAGAATTACAAATGTATGAAGATAATCCACAACGTAACATTTGGACAAAACAGTCTCGTCGACGATACGGTGACAATCCTTATTGATGGTCTATTCTCGGTCCTGAAGAAAATATTCGTGCCTTTACACAAGACCAACTCTTTACGCACAAACAAAATTTATATACCAAAGATAATTTGGTCATCGTAGTAGCATGACGTTTGGATAATGAATCACTCATTGAAGAACAAATTGCAACATTGTTTTGATGACTTCCAGAAAAAAAGGTTTGATGAGCAATGCCACTACTCCATACACTTCCTAAAACAAAACAAGAAAAATTTATAAAGTGAACACAACAAACTCATTTATTGATGAGTGCACAATGATTTTCTTTACATGATGAAGAAAGATATGCAGCATCGTTGGTTGCTCAAATTCTATGATGAAACATGTCTTCAAGACTGTTTCAACGTATTAGAGAACAACAATGATTGTGTTATTATATTGGTTCATTTCATAGCGACAATGATGCAGACGGGACATTTATTATCAAAGCAGGTATGGAAAAAGCGAGACGAGAACAATGATTAGCTAGCATTTATGAACAACTCGATTTGATTGCAAAAGGAGATATTACTCCACTAGAACACAAAAATGCATTATGACATATCGCTTGAAAAACACAAATGTGACTCGAAACATCAGATAGTGTTGCCTCATATCTCTGAACGCAACGAATCTTTAGTAAAAAGATTGAATCATTGGATGCAGAGTTAAAAAAATACCAATCAGTCTCATTGGAACAACTCCAGCACGTTGCAAAGAAACTCAGTTCAGAAAATATCTATGCATATTGGATAGAATAAACAGTTTTTGAATTGCAATATCCGCAGATATCACTATAAAACTTTTAATTTAAAATTTTTACCTGTTAACTATATAATGGCTTCACGTACCAATAAACAATGAATTGCATCAAAAAAACAACAACTCAGAAAGCAAGGAGAACGTTTAAAATGAACCAAACGTTTTGAATACCCAAAAAGAAAACTCGATCTGCAAGATGCTAAAGATATGGGTGTCATCGGAGTAGAAATGAATCCAAAAGGTCATGGATTCCATTGGTTCCAAAAAGGACGCAAAATTTGTCGAGAAACTCGTCTCAGAGTAGATCCAGATGGATTTAGATTTGTTAAAAGACCAAGTGGTGGTTCAGATTTTGTTGAAGTACCTACATCAGGATGGTTGAGAAAAAAATTAGTCAAAAATACGACAAAGAGGTAATTTTAATCACTAACTCGTATACGATGATTTCTCCTTCAGAATTATATAAGCCTATTGGCATTACGTGATGACCATGTGGTGGTAAATCATCTATTATTCCACTCCTTGTAGAGACTTTACTTGAAAGAGATTATACCGTCCATACCATACAAGAGATGGCTACCTATCTAGAATCTATGGGTATTCATCCCAAATATGGCACACCATGAATAGAATTCCAAAAACATATTATCAATTTTCAACTGCTTCATGAAGAAGCTGTTCAAAAACAGATGCAACACAACGGAAATAAAAAAAAGTCCGTTATTTTGTGTGATAGATGACTCATTGATAATCTTGCCTATGTAGACATAGCAACCTATAAACCACTCATTGCACACCACGGTCTTACAATCGATGATATCTATACAAGATACGCAGCAACAATTCACCTCCAATCTGCTGCTTACGGTGCAGAAGCATTTTATACCTGTGAAAACAATAAAGCGAGATCAGAAACACTTGAAGAAGCAAGAATTATGGAAGATAAAATTTTAGAAGCATATGATGATTTTCCAGGTAAAACGTATTTCATCGGAAATAGAAATCCTGAAACAGGAGAATCCATTTCATTTGACCAAAAAAAACAAAATGCTAAAAATGCGCTCTTGTCACTCCTTGGTGATCCTGCGATAGAATATGAAAGACGATTTGACGTACAATCATACGATCATAATCAATTACTGAGTTATAACCCTCGTTTGTTTCATATAGAACAACATTATTTACCAACCAATCTTTTCGCAAGAACTGATATCGATGAGGCAAGAGTTCGTTGTTTACAACCTGAATGATCAAATCAAACGTTTTATTTTCTGACCTTCAAGAAGCGACAACAATGAGATCAAAGAATCGAGGAAGAAAAAGAAATCAGTAAAGATACTTATTATTCCTATCTTGCAAAAAAAGATCCACAAAAATCGTGAATTTTTAAGACAAGATATGTCTTTAGAAATCCATTGGATAATCACAGATATGAGTTCGATATTTTCAAAAATGAACAATGACAACAGAGTGGAAAATATAAACTCGAAGTAGAACTACCAAGCACAGACATCTGAATACTTCTCCCTGCATTCATAAAAAATTACAAAGAAGTAACTGGTGATAAAGCGTTTTGAAATGCATTTATTTAACTAGATGAGAATGCGTTCACTCTTTTATCAACGAAAACAAAAACAAAGAGCATCTCTTCTCTGACAACAAAATATACTCAATCCGTGAACAACACTTTTGGAAATATGAGTATGAGATGGATCATTTGCAACGTTTTTGAAACAACATTTTGGATATTCCATCATCTGATACGATATACAAAACATGCTTTCTGATCAATCTTCACTAGAAGCATATTATGTTTGATGAAATGAAACATTGGAAACAATTTTTGATAAGCACGCTCTTGACGGTATATTGATTGCCTATACATTACATCATATGTCTGATGCACAAATAAACAATCTCTTAACAATGCTCGGCTCTCATGATTTGCCCATCTGTATTTTGGAAGAAACATACAAACGAAATAAGTGATTAGTCGTTTTAAGTGATATCCTTAGTAACATAATGCAATACGGACTGTTTTCATTCAATCGAAAAGAATACTTCAAGCTCAACTTCAAGACAACACAAAAACGACAAGAATTTTTTGAAAACAATTGATTTAAGGTGAACCGATCGCAGAAAAAAATAAGATATGGCTATCTGAATACGGTATGATTTATCATTACAAAATAGCTTTCTCTTTGCTTACAAGACACAAATGAGTATACATTATTTATTTATATCGAACATCTCATGCTTACCCTCATCTCCAAAATAACCGCTGATCATGTCGGTCAATCAGTTACCATCGCAGGATGGATTCAAAACATTCGTAGCTCAGGCAAGCTATGTTTTATCGAACTGCGCGATGGTTCTGGCTATATACAATGTGTTAGTGAAATAAATGCACTGTGAGAGTCACTCTTCAAAGAGCTTGAATCACTCGGTATCGAATCATCACTTGCTTTGACATGAACGGTTTCTAAACATCCCAAAAAAGAAGAATACGAACTCCAAGTAGCAAGTGTCACTATCTACGGAAAAGCTGCTGACTATCCTTTATGAACCAAAGACGATCACGGTCCAGAGTTTCTTTTTGACAACAGACATCTGTATCTCAGAGCAAAATCACAAAGAGCGGTCCAACGCGTTCGTGATACCATCATTCATGCTACCTACGATTGGATGCGCGACAATGCGTTTACCAAAATCGATGCACCGATTTTCACACCAAATGCCTGTGAAGGTACGACAGAATTGTATAGTGTCGAACACGTCAACGGAGAGATTATGTATCTGACCCAATCATGACAACTCTATCTCGAAGCAGCAATGTATGGCGTAGGTCGTTGTTTCGATTTCTGACCAGTGTTTCGTGCAGAAAAATCAAAGACCAGAAGACATTTGAACGAATTTTGGATGATGGATGCAGAGATTCCATTCATTCAGCAAGACGAAAATATGCAAATCCAAGAAGATCTCATGAAATATATCATCGCGAAAGTCCTTGAATTAAACGTTCCTGATCTTATATTACTCGATAGAGACCCTACTCCACTCCAAACCATTCTCACCAAGCCACGACCAAGAATGACGCATGTCGAATTTATTGCAGATCTGAAAGCAAAAGGATTTGACGTGCAACAAGGCGACGATATCGGCTCAGATATTGAAATGCAATATATGGAAATGGTTGACACTCCTATCTTCCTCACCCACTTCCCGATGTGAATCAAAGCATTCTACACCAAAGAAGATCCAAACATGCCCGGCTACGCGTTGTGTAGTGACCTTCTCGCGCCAGAGTGATGTGGTGAAGTAATCGGTAGTTCGACAAGAGATGACGACTATGAGGTCCTCCTTGCAAAAATCCATGAACACAACTTAGATCCCAAAGTCTTCGATCGATATCTCGACCTAAGAAAATACGGTACCGTTCCTCACGCAGGATTCGGCTACGGACTAGAAAGATTGGTGAGATGGTTTTGTGGTCTTCATCATATTCGTGAAACCATACCATTTCCGAGATATGCGAATAGGATTATGCCGTAGATAATTAATTATTTATATACAATTATACGTCAAAATAATATTTATTTGTACATATTTATTTACCATCATGAAATATTTATTTACTAATTAAGATTTTATATGACTACAAAAACATTTTTAATATGATCATCATATATTATATGATCAATAGTAGTTATATGATTTTTAATAATCAGATTGTTTTTTCCAAATTATTTTATTAATGATGATAATTCATTCTGATGATTTGTAGATTGAATTAATTTTGAAGAATCTAATAATCCAAAAGAAATCATAAAATTATTTATATATAATAAAAATAATCAAGATTATTACTTTTACAGTAATTATTATATTTATAGTGAACGATTATTAAAAATAAAAACACTGATATGAATAGAAACATTAAATGATGCTGAATTAAAAAAATTACATATAGAATATATAGACGATAGGGGTATTGATCTATATGATGAAACTTATGAGTTTAATATATCCACTCGATGACATATATATGTTAGTTGAAAAATAAAAGAAAATTGAAATACTTTTAGATTAAGAGATTTATAAAAATGTTAATTATTTAATAATCAACATTCTGAAAAAAAATCCTCATTGTTCGAATTAGACACATGTAATCTGACTTCATTCATATTAACTATATTTTACATTAGAACCACCATGCACCAACCACACCATCCAAATCCACTCCACGGAGTGAAACTCGAGACAATCGTGACAGCGCTTGTTGATCAGTATTGACGAGAAGAACTCGGTAATATTATTCGTATCAACTGTTTTCGTATGAATCCGAGTATTAAATCATCACTCACCTTTTTGAGGAAAACAGAATGGGCTCGTAAAGAAGTCGAAGAACTGTATGTCTGGAATCTAGAACAAGGAAATATCGTACCAGTTCATCAATAATCATTCATATAAATTTATAAGCAAATCTGACTTATACAAAAGTCAGATTTTAGAACAAAAAAAATTAGACACAATATTATGGTAAAGTCTTTTTAGTGTAAGCTACAAAAATTAGTTATTCATAGACATATCAAGTTCACTTTCGATTTCGAGTTGTAAATTTTTAGCAACATCTAATGTAATAGTAGATGGCATTGTTTTAAAGAATTGATGTACAATACTAGTTGCTGATTGTTCAAAATATATTGGCATTACTTTTTTAAACCTTTCTAGAAAAATAGTAAAGTATGCGTCATAAAGCTCTGAGATAGAGATAGTTATCATTTCCGATATTTCTGAGATATCATCTCCTTCTCATTTAAAATTCATTTCGTCTCTAATTTGATGTAATAAACTATTTGAACTCAATAGTTGTTGTTTATATCATAACCAAGCGGCATTTATAATACTGTTTCATATTGCTTCTTCAAATTTGTTTATCAAAACATCTTGTATATCTGCATTAATCTGCATTCAATAACATTTCTTTAATTGCTCAGAAAAGTATTGAACATAATAGATTTTCATAGCATTTATTTGTTCGTCAGCAAATTTATTTGCTAAACCATTTGCAACAAACTGTCATATGGTTACTTTTTTATATAATGATAACAAGGATTGGTTTTCTGAACTTGTAAATGCATAAATAATTTCATCTTTGTATCAAGCTCATATGACTGATTCTAATCAGACAAGATACTCTAGTGATTTTTCGTTTTGATTAAGCATTGAAATAATATAAATAAACAAAAAATATATTCAACTTTAATTCTTGCAATCGATTTATTTTTATATTATAAATTATAATCAAAAAATTAATTATGTCAAGTTTTATGTAATAAAAGAAACAACCTATATTCTTGTTTTCAAGAGAAATTTTACTATAGTTTAATAGTAATAAGAAAAATTTATTTAAAATCCTAAAATACAGAATGGACTCGCAAAGAGGTCCAATATCTGTATAAAGAAAATTGCTTATAATTCACAAGACAAGAATCATATGGAAATGTACTTAAGAATTGATACTAGCAATTTTCTTCGTTGAAAATTTACATAAATTTTCAATATCTGTGATGTGCAAAAATGACATAATTTTGCTCCTTTAACTTTTAACTGTCCATGTCCCTCCACCAACACGAAAAACTTATAGAAAAGAAATATACGATCACCTATAAATTACAAAGATTATTGATGCTGATCGTTTATGGTCTCGCAATTTGAACCTTGGTATATCAGATTTATGCAAACAAACAAATAGCAGCGTGAGTATGAGTTTTTTCTGCTGCAATCATCTTTTCTTTGCAAAATTTCGTATCTAGTTTTTTTGCACGTTTATATATCAAATGAGCGTGATTGTTTGAGAAGTGAGACATTATCAAATCGTGAAATCCATTTATGTCTGCGATTGGTGAAGTACAAACGATTTGACTGTTTTTTACGACCATCAAAGAGATTAATGAACATGATTTATACTTTACTGATAAAACCGTCTCTTTTCCAAACAATCTTATCTTCAATAGTGGTATTTTCAATTTCACTAAAAACAATCTGCTCTTCTGGCATGAAATGAAATTTCTTCTCTCATGTAAGTCACAAGATGCAACAGAAGCATTTTTCAATTGTAAAGAAGTGATTGATACGATCTATACAACAAGCTTGCAAGACAAAATCTACACTAGTTCTTTTTTATACAAAAATAAACAATATAAACCTAAATATCAACTTGCTGCTACAACCCAGTGATTAGAAGATAAAATAAAACTTATGGTGCATTTTTACAAAACATTTGATACCAATAATCATATTACTTCAGCAGTAATTGAAGCACACAAACAAGGAAAAATCACACTAATGTTTGATAAAGATTATCAGTGGTTGTAAAATTTTTATTATGGTATAAAAATGATTGAACAAATAATTACTCAAGAAGATGTCTCGCCTCATTTACGAAGTAGACTTCAAAAAGCATGAGTTACTCATGCTGCTGATTTAAAAAACATTTTAGAAAATAAGAAACAATCCTGAAATCGTAAAACTGTTGTTACAAGCGATTATAGTAATGTACATTTTACAGTAAAAGATGTTAATGAGGTTGAAGAACTCTATGATAAATTCAAGTTTGAAATTAAAGAAGAAGATTTTTCAAAACTTGTACGGACAAAACTGCAACAAGCGTGAGTCAAATATCTCTCTGATTTAGAAATTATTATAAATAATAAAATATTATCTCCAAACAAAATAGCAACCTTTACAAGTAGTTACAATAATTTTTTTTTCGAAAGCAACGAATTTGATGAAATTGAAGAATTCTATGATATATTCAAAGGTGAAATTAAAAGAGAAGATTGCTCAGATGATATTCTTCGAAAAAAATTTCAAAAAGCATGAGTTAAATATCTCTCTGATTTAAAATGAATTTTAGGTAATAAAATACAAGTCTGAGGCAATAAAATGTTTTTTACTAGTAGATATAACTTAGTTGATTTCACAGCAAACGAGTTAGATGAAGTGAACAAAATCTTTCTTAAAATGAGTAACCAATCTCAAGAATAAACTTTTTTATTTAATAATACATCATGTCTACTCCTACCATAGACACATCGATTCTGAAGCAACTTCCCAAGATTGCAAGTAAATATAGAATCCCAAACACCAAAAAAGCAGTCATCCAAATGCTCACTTCTTTTGTTCCTTATATTACGTTACGAGTCAGTATGTACTTTCTTGTGCAGTATGGTCGACGACGAGGATGGATTATTTCGTTTGTTAATGCTTTTTTTCTCGTGCGTATTTTCATTATTCAACACGATTGTGGTCATCAGTCCTTTTTCAAATCACATACCGCCAATAATCGAATAGGGAAGATTTGTAGTTTTCTGACGTTTATTCCGTATTCGTACCGAGCTGCAGGACATCAATTTCATCATAATCATGCCAATAAATTGCGAGAATTTCGTGATATCGGTGATTTGTATACGATGACGGTTGACGAATTTGCTCAAGCATCACGATGGAAAAAGACTGTTTACATCATTTTTCGTAGTCCGCTCTTTATGTTTGTACTAGTTCCTATTTGGTATATTCTTTTGAATAATCGTCTGCCTATAGCACGTTTGCCAGAAAAAAATATTATCAATAAGTCGCTTATTTGAAATAACCTCATTACGTTGTGACTGTATTGAACTATTTGATATTTTGCATGACCATATATTCTTTTACATGTTCAACTGCCTATCTTGGTGATGTTTGGTATGATTGCGATTTGGTTTTTTTACATTCAGCATCAACACGAACGATGATATAAAGCGTTTCAAGATAAGCGAGAGTACGTTCGTGCTGCTGTTTTGTGAAGTACCTTTTATGATCTTCCAAAATGGCTTCATTGGCTAACTTGAAATATTGGTTATCATCACATCCATCATCTCAATAGTGCAATTCCAAGTTATGAATTAGCAAGATGTTATGCACAAGAACCACTCCTCCAACAAACCGCACAAAAAGTCACCTTCTTCCAAAGTCTTCGTTTTACACGATGTCATCTTCGAGATGAACAGCAACAAAGAATGATTTCCTTTCGAGCCTATCGAAAAAAGAAGAGTAGCAAATAGCGCTCAATTCAGTATAGAGACAATATCACTTCCTTCACTTCCTTCACTTCCTTCACTTCCTTCACTTCCTTCACTTCCTTCATTTCCCTCACTTCCTTCACTTCCTTCACTTCCCTCTCCCTATGACCCACTCTCCAACTCCCAAATTTAAGCAAACCTTTGTCGATTTTGTCGTAGAAGAACAATTATTATTTCCGCTTGCAAAACGTGGTACTTGGTATTATGTCCAACTCGAAAAACGTAATATGAACACGATGGATATGGTCAAACAAATCATGAGAACGTTTTGATTGACAAGAAAAAAAATCGGTATTGCATGATTGAAAGATAAACATGCTCTTGCGAAACAACGAGTGTGTTTTCACGGGAACGATGTTAAGAAAATTGGAGAAAATAACTTTTTACAACAACTCGATAAAATTGCTTGAGTTGTACAAACAGGCTATTCAGAAATTCCACTTGGACTTCATAGCCAGATCACCAATCAGTTTTGGATTAGACTAAAATACCCTACTAAAGTAAGCGCAGAATACGCTGAAAAACTAGCACAAACATTTAAACAGCTTATGGAAAAATGATTTCCCAATTATTTTGGGGAACAACGCTTTGGTGTCACCGCATCAAATCATCGTATTGCGCAAGATATTCTTGACGGTTGAAGAAAACATTTCACGCAATCAGAAAAAATGTTTAAATTACAATGATATTCATCACGATTGTTTAACAAATATCTCGAACATAGAGCAAAAATTTACGATGGTATTCATCTTCTCGAATGAGACATCGTCATCAATCCAAACGATCCCTATGAATACGTCCTATCACAAGGCGAAAACACTTTTGCTACTATTCAAGGATGGAAAGAAAAGTGATTTTTTGTGGAAGCAGTAGCAAACAAACCAATCAGTTTTGAAAAAGCACCTTGAATTACGGGTATTACGTGACCATTGGTCTGATTCAACACACTATTGTCTCCAAAAGATACACCAGCATGATCGTATGAACAAGGCCGAATTAAACATTTTGAACTCACCGAAGATCATTTGCATTTATATAAACCATATAACTTATTTGGTTTGCGTAGATCATTGTGGGTAATTCCTACCAACTCCTCTTTCAAACGACAATGAAACGATCTGCTTTTACAATTCACTCTTCCAAAGAGTGCTTATGCAAGTGTTGTTGTAGAACTTCTAACACAAGATTAATTTCTAACAATTTTTTTCATACATTTTTCATAGACGTTGACTTGTAATTTTGTCATTTATCACTACATATACAACCATATTTATCTTGTTATTATTATCATGGAATTTACCGGTAAAATTATTTTCAAATGAGCTCCAGAAACATTTGGAGAGAATCAAACACAAAAAGTATTTGTTGTCCTTGAAGAAATCAATGACAGAGAATACAAATCATCAATCGCAATTGAATTTTACAACGATAAACTCGCTCTCATCGAGCCATATGGGATGTGATCAGTAATCAAAGCATTCTTGAATCCTCGCGCAAGAGAATACAATGGTCGCCGATACAATGGTATCTCTTGTTGGAAAATTGAAGCACAAAATGGATCTACATCTTCTGCTCCTTCTTCTGCTCCAGCACAAGGAAATACAGACGATTTACCGTTCTAGTCATTATATCTCATAATATTATATATTATGAGATATTTTTTTGTTTATTTTATTTACATTTTTATTATGAAAAAATATATTTTTTTGAGTATGTTTATTTTATTAATATTTATTACTCCAAATATCCAAGCTAATAATTTTAGTGAAGTATATGATTGGATGTATAATAATTGACTTACAACAATGAGTCTAGAAAATTATAGACAAGATGACAATGTATTAAGATGAGAGGTTGCAAAGTTTTTTACAAAGTTTTCTGAAATAAAATGATTAACTAAAGTAAAATCAGAAAAACAATGCTTATTTAATGATTTGAAATGATATGATAGCACATTAATACCTCATATTATAAATGCGTGTGAATACGGTCTAGTTAATTGATCACAATGATTCTACATACCTAATACACTTCTTTCAGAAGCTGAAGCATTAACAATTATCATTAGATCTATGATAGGTATTCAAGATGAAACTTTATCTCCATGGCGAAGTGAATATCATAGAATAGCAAAACAAATATGAATTATTGATACTGAAACAGTAAATGATTTATGAAAACCAATTAAAAGATGAAAAATAGGTTTACGATTATGGAGATCAAATAGTATTGATATAGAGTCAATAGATTTAACAAAAAAAGAAATAATCATTGATTCTGATCAAACTAAAGTAGTAGTTGATAACAAATCAGATTGAGGAAATGAATGAAATATTATTTTAAAATGAGTATACGTTGAAAGCAAAGACAATGCTTTTAATTTAGTTGCAGAAATCAAAAACATATGAAAATGAAATTTTGAACTTGATCTCCATCAATCAGTCTGAATGATGTGTTTAGTTCCACATTCAGATGATAAATTTCTTTTTACATTATATTCAAACAATCTTAATCCTTATGACGATTCTCATTCTTATAAATCTATTTTTTTACCTGGAGAAGATTTTTCACTCTCTCAATGATTAACTCAAGAATCATTTGATTCAACAAAAAAACGATTTTCTCAAGAATGAGTAAGTTGTATGATTAACAGCCCTATTCCATTAGAAACCAATTTTGTAAGATATTACAATAATAATAATACGTTAGCTATTGGAGATGTTAACAATGAAAATAATGTTCAACATCTTGAAACAAATTACGAAGATAACATACTAGATAACATTAAATTAATTAACAAAGTAAATGATAATGAAATTTATATTTGAATACCAAAATGGTATGCTGATAATGATTTATTAAATCAGCAATATGCTAATAAAAATTCAACACCAATATCAATAGATTTATTAATTGACGAATGAAAAATATATAGTCCATGAGAAAAAATAGCATTTAAAGTGAAATATGATTGATCTTCAACACTAACAGCTTTACAATTTAATATGCTGTCATGTTCAACTTGTTCAAGCAATATCAATTGATTTAAAGATAAATCAATTGATATTCCAGATACAAACAATTCTTATGAATATGTTTGATATCGAGAAGTGCCTAATAATTGAATTTCAAAATGATTTCTCAGACTACATGTCCATTGAGTAAAATCTTGATACTCACATTCAAAAACAGTAATTTCAGAAGAAGGATTTTTTATGGAAAATTAAAATGAAAATCTATAGTAAAAAAACAATAGATAGACAAAAACATATACAGACTCAATGATAAAAAAAAATAATTACTTTCAGATAAATATAAATCATTGTTTATTCAATAAAAATAAAAAACGTTCAGAGTAATCTGAACGTTTTTTTGTTTTTATCTATTTTTTTTCTGTAATAATTACGGTTTCACATCATTTCTTTTTCCATTCTTGAAACTCTTCTGAATTCATAGATATAAGTTGTTCTAAAGTATTTTTCAATCTATCTGATATTACTTTCCCTTCTTTTTGCCATGTATCATAAATACGTCAAATATCAGAAGGAGTTTTTGCAACGACAACAATTGCATTAAATGCAGTCATTTGAATTTGTTCTTCTGAATATCATTCAGGTTTTACAAATGTTTTTGCCATAAAAAAATAATACTAAAAATCTATAATAGAAAATATAATATGAAATTTAATTAATTAATCAAGTATTGCTAACTCCTCTTTCACCACCTGCAACAACTCCTTGATATACTCCTCAGAAAAATCAAATTTAATCCCTCATGCTTTGAAAATCTCAGGAATTGGACACGTATATCACTGCGATAAGAAGTTTGTATAATTTTCGATTCATTGTTTTTTGTCGGTCAGATAGTTTTTCCACATGGCGATTGCTCACAATTGCGCAATTGCGTATTCGATAGAATAAAAAGGGTGATTATAGATATGAAGTTGTGATTGTCGCATGGTTGCAAATGCATTTTGATAATCAGTCCAGTCAATCTCATCTCCTCTATATGCAGACCATATTATTTTTCGTTGCTGTTCTCTTTCTTGATGAGAATGTCAGGGATTGGTATATAATCGACATTGAAATTCATCAATAATTGCAACTTGACAAAACAAACTAATAATATCATTTAAATGGTTTTTCTTTGCTGTTATGATTTCATTATCTGAAAGAGAAAATGAATCAATGACATCAAATAAAAATAGTTCCATAGTTAAACTGGCAACTTCTGCTACTTCTGAAGGGTATTTTTTTAAAATACCTAGTCACAGATGTTTCATAAAACGTTGATGAAGCGCATGACCACATTCATGAAACATGATTTTCAAATCTTTCATCGTTCACACCACATTTGCAAACACAAAAGAAACTCATTGTCCCAGCATCGGATAGTTATATCCTCAGGAACGCTTTGACTTTCTACTATCAAGATCAAATAATCATTGATTATTCATAAACGTTATCCATTCACCAAATCTCTTGTCAAGTTTTGTCATTCATGATATCGTTTTTTCTAATAATTCATCACCAGTAGTAAATGGACGTGAAGGTAACAATCCAGTCGAATCTACAGCAAGATCATAGGGCATCAATTTTTCAACTCCCAACTCCTCTTTTCTTGAACGTAATTGTTCTCTATATAAAGGAGTGATAATCGTTTTGATAGTATGACGAAACTGTGCAACATCATCTGGAGTATAATCAAATCTTCATCTTTCATTATAGATATAATCGATATATGAAGTATATCACGCATTTTTTGCTTGTTGTAATCTGATATCAATCATCTGATCAAGTAATTCATGAGTTTTTTGTTTATCGTGTAATTGTCTTTCTGCCATCAAATCAAACACCTCTTTTCTTGCATCACGATCTGTACATTCAAGCCATTTTCACGCTTGCTGGAAAGTAATCTCTTGACCTTGATAGGTCACCATCATAGCTGCTCTACATGCTTGATACTCTGTCGCAAGCTTTTGATCTTGTTCTTGAAGTGGAATATTTTCTTCACGAAATAAGTCAATTTGATTTTTTACTGATCTGAGATAAACGTGATATGGTTGATCTAATTCATCTAAATGAGGAAAACTCATTAAACGTTTATTCAACTGATCTCCCATACGTTCCCATTCTGGCATAATTTTTTCAACAAAATGCATAAATTGTTTGGTAAACTCCTCGTTTTCAGTAAAACAACTCTGCTGAATATATCTCCACGCATAATCATCACCAAGCTGACAATCTAATTGATCTCTGCGCGTAATTCGATCAATAAGTTGTTGTTTCGAAGAAACTTGCAATTCTAGTAATTTTTGATACTCTGGGAGAATTGTTTCTCGAGAAGAAAGTGGTGAGATGTTCATTAGATTAATGTAAATAAATTGCGTTTCAATAAATATCGATAAAATAAATCAAATGATAGAGATGAGATCATAATTATTTATTTAACATAAATTCATCAAAGAGAATACATTCTAACTCATCAACTTGTTTTACAAGATGCTTGAGCATAAAATCTCACATAACTATTTTTTATTGCTGTTGGAATTTTAAATGAAACATTTACCTTATTATTATTTTCAACGGTAATTTCATCTGAATTAAAATCAGTAACTGCTGAATTAGTGGGAGCATTCTGGTAGGATATATCTCTAATGATAGAAATATTATTAGGGAGTAATCAGATTTTTATAGTATCTCATACGGCATAAGTTTTTTCAAAAATTGATTCATCAAAGGCAAGACTACATTCTTCTGAAGTTCGTCAAAGAATTTCTCCTTCTTGAAAATCCCATTTAATAGGTGTAGGATTTTTTTGTGCAACAATTTCAAAACCTTGACTAGTATTATAGTATTCTTGCCCACTATCACCATATACTAAAGCATTAAATCTTATGTATTCTCATTCTAAATGATTTGGTATAGTCCAAGTGTAGGTATAGGTATTTTGTCATTCATCGATATTTTGTTCTACAAGTGTAATATTAACATCTTTTGTTTTAGCTCAAAGAGTTAACTGATTTGCTTGACTCATCTGTACAGTAATTGTTACTTTTTGTCATGGCTCATAAGTACTATTAAAATTTTCTTGAATAGTCACATCTAAACCTGGATTGAAATCAGTATGTAATACTGTATGAGAATCATAATCTCGATATCTTGTTTCTTCTACTTCTGGAGCTGGTAATGGAACAGAAAGTTGTGGCAAATCAATATAACAATTTGAATTTCATCAATTCATAGGATTACCATCAATATAAGAGTAATTTTTATCTTTTGCTAATGCTGGATCTCATCAAAATGATAAAGTATCATTGATAACAAAAAATGTTTGTCTGTCTGCACAAGGCATTTTAATTCATCTAAAATATACTGCATTTTTATCTACAGCATATCACATATTCATAGCAACTAAACTATAAGGATCAGATCAAGAAATTGGTTTTCCTCTATAATAAACTGTGTTTTTGTCTACAGCATAACCATAATAATTATTAAACATTTGTCCATTTGATGCTAGAATTCAGAAAAATGCTACGTGTCTAAATGTTTCATTATCAGTTCATTCAACAATAAATTCACCATCATCTTCATTAAAATATATCTTATTGTTTTTGGTATAATACAAATCATTTGAATTATTTCCTAAAAATATAAATGATGTCGATGTATTGTTCATTGGGACAAACAATTCACTTTGAGATCATCCAAATATATCTATTTGCTGATTTGTAATAGTTCATCAATTATTTAGTGGTATTTTACTTTGAATAATTCCTTGTTCTAATTTCCATCCCAAAGCATAAAACCATGTTCCCAATCTTTCTCTCGTTATAGCAGTATTTCATACGCTATCCAATGTATCTGCATCATTGAGCAGTCATAATCACTTTGCTTTGTTGAAGTAGTTTACGTACCATGGATTAGTTGTTTCATCCTGCATTCATTCATATGATCTAATAATCAATGTCATTGCTTCAGCCTCAGTAATCGTATTTGATGGCATAAATAATCCATTTGATCATTTTAACAAACCATACTTACAAGATTCAATAATATGAGGAACTAACGTCCCATCATAGCTACCAATATCATTAAAGTCACACGAATTATTCCCTTTTGATAGTCAAATCACTTCTGCATATTTTGATACAAATTTTGCTGTTTCTCATCTCGTAATTTTATCATTTGGTCTAAATTCTTGCGATGAATTATACATGGTCAATCCATTATCGAACATCCATGTTAATGCTGTTTCAAATTGAATTCATCGTGCAAAACTACTTGCAATAAGCACTACACTACAAAAACTTAAAAGTAATTTTTTCATATTAATAATTGAAAAATAAAAATATAACTCTAACGTTATAAAACAATAACTATTTATATATACAATTCATTACATTTTAATAGATGATATTCATAGAGTTCATTTGATTTTTTAGATAATCGTTTACTGGTACTATTATTGAGCATTTTTCTTTGTTGTTTTTGTTCCAAAATAGACGATTGTCATTGTCGGAATGATCACACATCGATCTGCAACATATTTCCATCAGCATCATATCAATAGTTATGATCATAATTAAACGTATCTTCTGTAATTCATTTACTTCGGATTTTATTAATCAAGAAAAACACATCATCAATAACTTTTTTAGCGCTTGTGATGTCTCAACGTAATAAGTATTCATCAATTTTCTCACAAACAAGTACCGTCTTTTTTTGTAAAAGAAAAGGAGTTCCCAAAGTACTTACCGTTTCTCAATTAATGACAACATTTCATATATCAGTTGATCAGTCATGAAAATAAATAAGTCATGTTTCATCTTTTAAATTGGCATATGCTAGACGATAACTTTCAATACTATTTTCATACCATTCTTCTGTCGTATCATGTACAGACATTCCTCGTTTGATAAGTTGTTCATGTGCTTGTTCAATACTTTTAAACAATTTTAACACAACATTTTTTTGTTCATTGAGACATGTCGTCACTTGCAACCCTTCACGTCCTTCTCGAGTCACAAACGTATTTTCTTGAATTAAATTCATCATAATTATCAATGTAAAGAAAGAAATGCTATGAGTTGATTAAACTCCTCTTCTGTATTTGTTCGCACTAGAACCCAATATTTTTTTATATTTAATCTTCTTAATGCTTCATGTCTATGATTACCATCTCTAATATTCAGAACAT
>CAZIUS010000001.1:23755-23993 GCA_964542385.1 uncultured Candidatus Peribacteria bacterium | reverse complement strand
ATTTACAATCTTTACTGTCTCACCTGGAAGTCAAACTATTCTTTTAATAAACGGAACATCTCTATTTTTAGGTACAAAAACAACAATATCACCTCTTTCTAGCGTTCATAATCTTGGAGTGATTTTATCAACAATAATAAAATCTCATTGATGAAATTTGGTTTCCATACTTTGACCTACCACCGTAAACGGATTGAAGATGAAAAATCTGATAAATAAGACCACTCACATCACAAAA
>CAZIUS010000001.1:0-23690 GCA_964542385.1 uncultured Candidatus Peribacteria bacterium | reverse complement strand
TTTGCATGAATAAATTGGAAATAAGTATAACAACTATATAAAAATAAACCTGCAAAGCAATATTTAATTGCATAATACAGGTTTTTAAATTGACAAATTAACTCTAGGTACGAAAGAGTAATTTGAAATAATATCTTTAGAATGGTAATTCTTCCTCTTCAGCAACCATATCATGATCATGTGAAATTTCATCATCACCATGTGAAGGTCTACTATCCAAGAAAATGAAGTTTTCTACTACAACTTCAGTAGTATATCTGGTCTGTCCAGTAGAATCATCCCATTTTCTGGTTCTGAGTCTTCATTCTACATACAATCTTTTTCATTTATTCACATACTTTCCTATCACATCTGCAGCGTTTCCATACGCAACACATCTGTGATATTCAGACTCTTCAACAATCTGACCGTCTTTGTTTTTGTATCTTCTGTTTGTTGCAACGGTAAAGTTAACAACAGAAGTACCAGAGGCTTCAATCGTTTTAATTTCAACATCGGTCGTTGATCTTCCGATGAGACTTACTTTGTTCAAATCCATCATGTTAGTATCGAAAAAAAATTTAAAAAGTACCGTATCTCGTCTTTACACAAAGTTTTTTGAAATGCAATTGATTTTTCGTTTCATATTAGTATTGTACATCCACGCAATAAGCCAACAAATGGCTTACGATCATTACCTTCGTTCATTTCGCTTCTCTCAATAGCGATTAAGAAAAATGTATGAAAAAAATAGTATAGTGCCCAGATGGCGGAACCCCGATAAATCGGGACAAGCGAATTGGTGTCATGGAAGTATTCGTATGCATGTATGTATCAAAAAGAAGTATAGTGCCCAGATGGCGGAATTGGTAGACGCGGCGGACTCAAAATCCGCTTTCTGAAAGGAAGTGGGGGTTCGATTCCCCCTTTGGGCAGATTAATAAAAAACCAGCAAAGAGGACAAGCCCCCTTTGGGCAGATTAAAATCTCAATTATCAAAAAAATACCTCGGGGATAAACCCCCTTTGGGCAGTTTGAAAATCACGTTTAAGATAATAAATTCTCGGGGACAAGCCCCCTTTGGGCAGATTAAAAACTCAAAAAAGAATAAAAGAGTTAATGATAAACACTTGTGTGTAAGTAAAAATCTCGATCGATCAGTCAAGATTTTTTTGTTACTTATGATTTTATTGTATTTTTTTACACAATAATAAAATTTTTTATGGATTTAAAGTATCTCTTACAATGTAAGGTATATTTATTATCACATCCTCAGGTAAAACAATAATATCTTGCGTGTTTTTGAGATAGTATTTAGCCGCATTTTCTCTTACTGCAATCGCTTTTTCAATGGCTTTGAGTGGATCATATCATTGAGATAATAGTCCAGTGACTAATCAGGTTAATACATCTCACATTCAAGCATTTATCATTTCAGGAACATGAGAAGTATCAATTTCTTCTAATTCTCATATTGGTCACACAATTTTAGTAACTCATCATTTTAATACAATCCAACATCATAGTTCTCTACATTCTTTTTGAACTATCTCTATATCAGGATCTTTACTCCCAAAGTATTGTTCAGTTTCATTTATATTCATTGTAAAGATATGGGTTGGTATATATTTGATTTGTTCTCTATTTTTTTTTATAAATATAATCAGATCAGCATCAATAACTGATATATAAGGCAAATTATTAATCATATCTATATAAAAAGATTTTACACGATTATCATTAAAATCTTCTTCTAATCAGAATCAAAGTCAAGCAGAATGGGACATATTGATAAGATTTTGAAGGTCACTTTGATTATAGTTATGTCAAACAATTCTATATCTTCATCACAGACTTTCTAGAGAATTTACTAAATCACTTTTAATAATCGCAACCACTACTCCTGCTCCAATTCTTCTTGAAGATTGCACTGCATTACCAACAGTAAAAAGTGTTCACTTACTTCATCATAATAATAAGCTTCTTCATTTATCCCATTTTGTTATAGTATTCATAACTTATTGCTATGGTGTTAAAAGAGAATTTTTCTTAATAAGGTTTTGATGTTTTTCATATAAACATAAAGCTTTTTTATAATCACAATCTATAACCGATACTTTTTGTTCTACTTGATGTAAAATAACTATACTCCATAGCAATTCTTGTACTATTTTTTTACATTTTTCATTAACAGCTTTATTCTCAATTTCATCAAAAGCTGAATCATCAATTACTACATCATGTTTATCATATATTAGTTTTTTATCAAATATATCTATGTTTCGTATTTCCTTAATTAGTTTTTGAGAAGTTGAATCTTTTTGGTGTACTTTTTCCATTAATTCATTGATTGTGAAAAGGTTAGATGATAAAAAAGCTCTTTTACTTCTTGTTTCTAATGAAGTATCAAAATAGATTTTCAAAACATGTTCAAGCTTCTCTCCATAAATCAATGGAGCAGTTAATGTTTCAGCAATAATCATTTTTCAATGCATTAATTTATTTCCTATAGTTTCATCAACCATAGTATCTAAACTTTTATCAAATTCTCTTTTTTGATTTAGTTTTGTTGCTTGTTCTCTCAATCGATAATGATTCTTATCATCTCAGACGTTAAATTCTTGGTATCATAATTGGGTCGATAATTCTAATAGTACTGCAGAAGCAATTACTCTTTGATATCAAAAAGATTCAGCAATCTTTTTACTATACGATGTTTTTCAACAACTTGTTAATCAAGAAACTGATATATTGGGTAACATATTTATAAATTAGATATTAAATCATCGATTGATTCAACTCAATCTCATTTGTGTATACGAGGATTAAATCAATGCTTTTGTTGATCTCAATGTAAGTAATTATTTGCATTTCAGTGAGCAAAAAGCGTGTTATATAGTTGAAACCCTTTCGCATCTACAATCTTTGATTGATTTAACATTTCTACTGGAGTAAAATCAAAAAAATTTTTTTCTTTTGTAAAGTTTGGCAGAACAACGTGATTTGCTAAAGTTTCATTTTTAGGACTTGCTCAGATTAAGTATGGCAAATCATTAATATAAAACTTTCAGTTGTCGTCTTTTTGAACTGTATCTTTTTTGATATATTGTTTTAAAATTGGTATATCTAAAGCAGTTTTTTCTCAAACTCTAATATGTTGTTCTCTATTAATTAGATGTATTTTTCAATCTTCAATTTGCTTGAAAAAAACCCTGTCGTTAGAAATAAATGAAGCGTTTTTTTGATAAAGTGCTTGCGATAAGATTGTAGTTTTTCAATCTCATTTTTCTCATAATATGATATATCACTCATTATTTAATTCAAAACTTCATCAATGCAATATTCAATATCAGTCTGCAATTAAAATTTTTTCAACAGCAGATCTTACAATGTGTTGTATAAGAACTTCTGATTTTGAATGATATTCTTGTACAGTCAAATCTATTTTATTGCCATTTTTTATTAGAAGTATATTATCCATAAATAAAATTTTTAATATTCATTTTTTGCTTTCCAAAAGAATGGTTTCATAATCAAAATAAGTTTTAATATTCTCTCACTTTGACATATCTAATTTTGTAGTCTTATGCTCTCATAATTGCACTTCAATCACATATTCAGGTAATTTAGAAATAGTATCTGTAATTTTTGTTGAGAAGAAAGCTCAAATGTCATTAAGCAATTTTGAATTGCTTGAAATTACTTCTATATGATTATCAACTTTATTTGAGGGTGTAATAATCATTATTTTATGAATAGATAAAATTTCATTTATTAAATTTTCAATCTACAAAATCAGAAATTATTTTCTGCACTCGGTCTTTTCTAAAATTATTAGTATTCATATTTTTAACTATATCTCATTCGATCCAATCTATAGATTGAACTTCGTTTTTATCAAACTTAAAGTCATTATCTAATGTTTCTCTTTGCACTAAATAAATATGCTTACAAGTGATTTCTGGCGACTCGTGTAGAATACAAAGTTTTTTTATTTCTGTATGTAATACTTTGATCCCTGTTTCTTCTTCTATTTCTCTTATTAATCACTCAATAAAGGTTTCTCAAATTTCAATTTTCCCTCAAACTAATCAATATTTCCCAGTAGCTCTTTCAGGACGATTGTGTTTTATTAATAAAAATTTGTTTTGATTTATAATTATAGCATTTGCTGCTACGATACAGTTAACAGGTTGATTTGACATATTATTTATATCATAAAATAAAATACTACAATATAAATTAAATATATGTAAATAAAAATAAATATCAAGTACTCTTTGAGTTTGTGATAAAATCAGTTAAAGTGTTTTTATTCCCAAGCTGAAATGTCAGTAGAATAGAAGAGTATTTTACTCTCTTCTGCAACGTGACATTTACTCTCTATAATGGTATTATCATTAATAAAGTGATTACAATTCAAAAACTCATAGATCATACTATACTTTCAGAATGTACTCCTTTTTGCGTAATGTGCTGGATGCTAATCATTACACTCATGAATAATAAAAAAATAATACCATTGCTATTAAACTACAGAACTGTATAAGAACCCACCTTGATATTAAGGTAAACAAAAAAAATAAGAAAATGCAGACGCAAACGAAAACACAAATGGAGATTTTTGAAGAAGAAATCATGGGAAGTAATAATAAAAAAATACTTTCAAAGACGAGTTTTTTTATTATAATAACAGGGACAAAGCACCTTGTTCTATTACTGTTTTTTCTATTATTGTATACTATGGATAAATATTTTCCAAATGATGATTGGAAAATAATCAAAGTATCAAGTTACACAATCGCGTTGGCAACAATGCTCAATGTGTTTCTTTTATTGTATATCAATTTGGCACAAAACAATGAAGAATTTAAAAAAAAAGTAAGAAATGGAAACTTTATTTTTATTTTCATTATTGCGTTGTTTTGGTTTGTTGTGCTTTCTCAATTAATTTTTTAATTGAAAAAAACAGGTGTATATCTACACCTGTTTTTTATCTATAAAAATTACGATACTAATAATTTTCAATTTTACATATAGTTTAAAATATATGAGATTTCAATATATTACCCAAAATTCTTTATCAAATCTTGAATAGTTTTATTTTGAGAAAACAGCTTTGCACATATGTCATACTCTAGTTGTCTTTGCGCAGTAAAATCATCAGGATTGCATACACAAAATTCGATAAGTTGTTTGCATCATGAATAGTCATTGCCATGCGCTTTTTCTGCATCTTCTAAACGACACAAAGATTCTGCTAGATTATCACCATTATATTTGGCTACATCAATTATAGAATTGTGTTGATTTTCTTTTCAACGCACAATAAATCCATTATGTATTTTGTCAGGTAGTACATCAAATGGGACAAACTCTTCGATTAAAAGTGTTACGAGATTTTTTATACCAAATACACGTAATCCTAAGGGTATTCATCATCATCCTGGGATAAATCATTTCTTCAATTCCGGTAATCACAAAATACAACGAGGATCAATAATTACTTTGCCCTGTGGGCTAGTTGCTGTTTGCAAAGCTATTTCCAAACCTCATCAGCATGATAATCATTCGAGTTCAATAGTGAGCGACACAGCGCTTCCTCCAAAATAGTAAATACCATCTATTACTTCCTTCAGATAGGTGTCATATAAAAATTTTTGATGATACTTTGCTGCATAATCAAGTCTCATTCACGACGAAAAAACAATGGGGAATTGTTTGGCCCCAACAGCCGATCTGATAGTAATCGTTTGAAATGGATCTATATGATGTAATTTAATAATTTGCCTCATTATCTCGTCCAAGAATTGAGGTGTCAACGCATTCGCTTTTTCATTTTGGAGAATGACTTCCCATCAGCCTGGTACAAGCATAGTTACAAGTGTTTGTTTTCATGAGAGTATGTCGATCGGATTGTTGTGCTCATCAAAATATGCTGTGTTTTCATATATTCATTGATCAGATGTTTGTAGCGCATAAATAAATTCGCAATAATCAGACATCATTTCTTCTGGATCACTTAATGTGATCATACTTCAAGGATGTTGTTTAAGATATGCATGCCACTTTTGTTTGTAAGCCATTTGCTTTCACAACAAAACATGTCTGTATTGTTGTAATTCAGCAGACTGCGGTTTAGATATAGCATACGTAATGGTATTTTCTGACATGTTGTTATGATAATGAATTTGACTTATGTAATATAATACACATAAAATATACAAATTCTTTTGAATATCAAGTGATTTATATCACTCACATTGCATTTCATTTCTGTTTCGCTATATCAAAAATATAACTTTATTTTTTCGCAAAAGTATGAAAAAACGATTTTTAGGAGTTTTGATATTCATGGGTATAACCCTTCTTCCTACCTTTGCACAAGACATGACACGAAAATGAGTCGTTCAAGTGATTGGGTATGAGAATTTATATTGAACGTCTCCTCGTATGATCTGATGGGGAAGTGCGTCGATTATTGACGCACAATGACACTTATTAACCAATAATCACGTGGTAGAAAATGGATTTGGCGGAACACTTGATGGTTTTGCAGTGTGTATAACCAAAATACAATGAACACGTCCTGACTGTACATTGACAGCATCGCTTGTTGCAAGAGATGTCGAAAGAGATATTGCGCTCTTGCGTCTAGACAGTACTGATATTTTCTGAAAACCAGTAAACCTCGAAGAATTGACCGTGTTACCGCTCGACTTTGCTTATGTCCCTAAGAGTCAAGATAAAGTAGTAGCTATCTGATATCCATGGATCTGAGCTGACACAATCACCGAAACCGTAGGAGTCGTTGCCTGAACACAACAATTTAACGAAGCGACGTATATAAAAACAGACGCTCTTATTGCTGGTGGTAATTCTGGATGACCATTGGTCAAAGATGGCAAGGTAATCTGAGTCAATACATTTGGTATTTGATGAGCGTTTGAATGATCGTTGTGATACGCATTGTCGATCGCCGATGCGCAAGCATTAATTGAAAATAATGTAAAAACACCATCCGATTCATGATTTCTTTTGTCAGATCTGCAAAAATATCTGCGCACCATCTATGAAACCAATCAAAAATGAATTTTACAAGATAATATTGTTTCTATAAACCTGAAAGATGGCTATCGTATTACTGAATACGAACCAAACAAACTAATCGTTTCCTATCAAACACTGCCTGATCAAACTAGCGTACAAGCATTTCTCATCGAACACGTACAAACACCTGAACTAGCTACATACGAAGATTTTACCTATTATTTGCAAAAAATTGGCATCTACCAAAGTGATTACGAAAAGATGAAATCAGTAACCATTGGTGGTATTTCGATGTACGATATTTTTGTCAAAAATGATCCTAGCGAATGATTGTCACAAGGATACAAAAAATATGTTGCACAACTCACTCCCACAGACATTTTGTTTTTTACTGTACAAACACCAACATTCAACGAATCGTTATATCAAAAAGCAAAAGACAAACTAGACGCATTTCTTAGCAATGTGAGTTTTAGTATCCCGACCAAAGGATCATCTGATTTTACTGAAATCGTTCTGGAAGAACCAAAAATCACGTTTAGTGCACTTCCTGGCGCTGAGAAACCATTTACGCGATGATGATGGGCAAGTTCACTATGGTCTATGAGATATAGTCAAGGGGTCTTGAGAAATATGCTCGGATCATTGCATGAATCAATTCTAATCAATGTCTATCCACAAACTCGTGATCTATGAAGATGAGTCAGTATCGAAGAATTGATGCAGGCTAAAACACAAGATATCAATACGACCGACAAAGCAACGTTTTCAGTTTTGTGACATCCTGGATTCTACTTCTGTCAAAGTAATACTCTCTATATGACAACCAAACAAGGAAATAATGTCGTTGGTGACTGATGTCGAGCGTTTGTCGTTATTGACTATGAAGATGGCAGTTTACCGTATATAGTCGAACTCAATCTCCAATCAGAAAAAAAGAATATGGAAACCAATAAAGCGATCTTTTTTGATTATCTCAATAATGGTATCGATATGCCAGAAGTAAACGAATGAGAAACGGTTTTTGGTGCGTGAGTAACAGTAGAAAAAATATTCAACGATCTCCAAAATCAACATCCAGACTTCTCGACCACTATCGGTTATTTGGTAAAGTTTAAAGTGCTTATGGCAAATCGTGAGAATTTCGAATGAGATATGCCAATGACCCGATGAGATGTCGTCAAAATCTATTTCAAATGAGTGATGTGAATCAATATGGACGCAGCAGCTGAAAAATGCGGTTATCCTATCAATTATACCTGTCTATTTTCTACACAAAATGTGGATGTCTTAGGAAAACAATTACCAATAAGTCAAATAATTACTGATTTAAAGATTGACACGACTGCATTTGCTTCTAGTGATGCGTTTTCACACTTTGATATGATTATGAAATTATATCTTGCTGGTATCAAAACTATTGGTTTTACAGCATGGGATTTATGGACATTTGAAGATCTAGGCGAACATCTCTATCCAGCTGAACAACAACAATTAATCGACTGGGAATATGCAACATTTTGAAAAAGAAGAATTGCTCTCGATGAGGTAGTTCCTGTCTGAGCACGAAGATCACCATACACCATAACATGGTCAAAAGAGTTTGGTCTTTTGAAAAACGATTATGGTAGTTTACAACCAATTCAATTTACCCAAGCGCCAACACTTGTTAGTGACGACAAAAAAGCAATAATGTCATACTGCAAAAAAGATATTAGTTGTTATTTACGTTCAGATCAAATCAACTACAGTGTCGTCACACTCGGTGAACTCGTCAACACTGTTGTCCCACTTATGGATCGATCAATATTTATGCCTGAACTTGAAGAAAAGAAAGAAAGTAGTGGCTATGGCATGAGTGATTGGTAAAAAAACATTTTGCAAAAAACAAATCCTCACGTAAGGATTTAAATTTTCTACGCGTCAAAAAGCCCGACCAAATATGTCGGGCTCTTTTGAAAATCTTGTTTGAGAATTTTATAACAATTTTACACTGAGTAATTTTGTTTCATTTTTCTCAAGCACTGTCTTAATCTGCGTTATTACATCCAGTTTATTCAATTTTTTAGCTGTCATAGTACCGAACTGGAGCTGGGTAATCGAACCACCATCTTCTATTTCATAATTAAATAGAGGGGTGTTGGTTTTAAAAGCTAATAGCCAATCTAATGAAGGGCTCCCTTTTATAACCACTGTTTGTTCATAGATCAATGACTCTTGCTTTTGCTCTGGGTCAAAGTCTGGGTCGGTATTTACTACTAACAGTAGAAATTCCGTAGAATCACTCTGTCCTTTTTTTTGGAGATAACCAGTAAGCACGGGTATTTTGTGGGATACATCATACGTGTCTACCAATAAAGTATCCTCTCTCACCTGTTCAACAATAGGATCAGGCGCAGGATCGTAAATGGTGTCATGATCTATTCCTGTTTCATCATAGGACGAGCCAGTTGGCCATGCTGTTTCTGTTTCTATTTTTCTTTCTCCACATGAAGTGAAAAGGAAAAGAAGTAATACACTAAAAACCAATAAATGTTTCATACTTTAAATTTTTTGTTATTTTATTTTGTTTTTTATAAATATAACAATTAATAAGTCAATAGTAAATCTAAGTTCTTTTATTGCAAAAAATATATATAAAAAACAATATTGTGTATGTCTTGAAAAAAAGAATCAAAAATACATAAAGGTTTTGTATTAAGACAGAATTCAGGGTGTCGTTTCCACCTAGAGGGGCAAGCAGTTTGTTACATAACGTATGTATAGCAGTCTTGGTTGGTTGTATAACTAAGATCAGTTCAGAGCGTAGTTCAGATGGTTAGAATTCCAGGCTGGGGGTCTGGAGGTCGTGAGTTCGAGTCTCACCGCTCTGATGAATTGATTAATAAAAACAATAAAAAAAAGGCAAGTTAGTAAATACCAACTTGCCTTTAGCAAATATGCTTAAACATTTACGAAGCACGGATGAGTTTATAAACAGTATGCCATTCAGCGTCTGAATGACTGTACATCAGTAAGTAACTGTGTTCATTGAGGCTATTTATATAATCAATCTGACTTCCTCCTCCTTCATACCCAATTCTTGAGAATTCATTGATTACTTCAGGTGTAAACTCATGAGGTAGATTTGAATAAGATTCTCTAATTTTACCCATAGAAGTATCTATTGTGAAAATATCAATCTTAACAGGTTTTTGTCTTTCACATACTTCACAGTAATCTGCCAACACATCTTTTCGTATTAAATAACGAAATCGTTTTGGCAATTTATAACCCACTGGAGAGCAAAAAAGATAAAGTTTTGCATAAGATACTTTCTCATCTACAGTGAATACTGTACCTTCAGGAAACCAAACAGGTAATTCAGTACTATGCCCAGTGTCATCGGTTAATAACATCAAAAATGCATATTTAAGTTCCTGACTTATAATCCGTGAAGGAATTTTTTTTAATTTATATGATTTTGTCATTTTTGTGTTTTTGTTAATTAATCTTCAATAAATTCAAATTCGTCTCTGTGAAACATAAGGCATGAGTACTTTGTTTTTATACTTAGCACTCATGTCCTTATCTATCATCTAATAAATCCATGCTATTGAGATTTTTGTTGAGCAACCTGAAGATCAAGTTGTAAATTCATAATCTCATTATTCTTACCAACAATCGTATAATTCAATTCAGCAATTTCTTTTAATGATTTAGCTTCATTGAGTTTTGATTGTGCTAGTGACTTTTGCAATTGAGCATATTGTAGTTTGCTGTCCTCTGAAATGAGTATAGCTTCATATAGTTTGGCTTGAATACCTAACCATATAAACCAAGTAAGTGATGTTTTCCACCACCAACCTGAGCCATCAATCCAGTCAGCAAGAATTCTCACTCCAATTACTTGAACAAGAATATAATACATTATAAAACTCACTACAGCTATCAGTAGTGCTTTTCCAATATGTCCACTAGATAGTAGATATACACAGTGAAGCACAAATAATAGAGCTGAAAGAATAAGAATAACACTAGTAACTTCATTGAGCTGCCAAAAATGTAAGGCATCTTCGAGTGATATTGCTAGCCTATTCATTGGATTTATTTTTTTTGTTTGTAGATTCACGAGCCTTGAGCTTCGCGTTATTCTCTGCAATTTGATTTAATGTTTCTTGTCGTAAAGCATAAATCTGAGTATCAATCTCGTCTTGTTGAGACTTAAATACAACACATTTATTAACATACTGATTATACTCTTTTTCTGCTTCCGATAATTGCATTTCTGCAATATTAACATTACTTTCCATTGCTTTTAACCTGGTGTTTCTAGTACGAATATCATCCTTCATTTCTTTGATAAGAAGCCTTCTTTTATTGATTTTCTCCTTTTCAATTAGAATTTTTGGATTTAATTCTTTGATTTCAGACTGATAGGTTTTGGTCTTTTCTGCATAATCAGATTTGATTGTTGCTAATCTTGTTTGCATATTAAGATACTGATTAGTTTTATCCTCAAATTGAGCTTTCAAATCAAGCCATTTCTTTTCTGGAGTAAACATTACCGTAATCACTACAAGATGTTGTTTAGCTATCTGTGTCTTTTGATTTTCAAGATCTTGTATCTTTTTGTAGATTTCAAGACTTTTGAATACAGACTGGTTCCAGTCGTTACGTTCTTGAGTTCTTCTCACTTCGTCATCCCAACCTTTTTGATGATATTCAACATCTCTTTTGAGGCGAGAAAGTTCATCTATGAAATATTGTTCAGGAGATTTAAGTTCAACACTATGTTGCATATAATACTCTAAATTTACATCAAAGTCTATAGATTGTTCAATCTGTTCAATCATGAATTCCTTGAGATTATTATGTTCTTCACTTGGCGGTAGCCAAGTACGCACCATATGCAACATGTCATTGTACTTATTAAGGAGCTGTTCTTTTTCTTCAATAGTAACCTTTCTTTGCTCGACGGCTTGTTTATAGTATTTACTACTTTTGTCTCCATAGATTCGCATTGCCTCAGCAACAGTCATGTTGGATACTTTTTTTAATTTTTTTGTAGCTTCTACTAAAGCCCTTTTATGATAACCATCCGGTTCATACAATTCAATTTTTTTGTCGATTGAATCATCTCTCATCATAATATTAGCTCCAAAAGCTCTCATACATCTTGCTAAAAATGTAGGAAAATCAACGCCCTTAGCGATGATATCAGTATAACCTGTTGCCATAATAAATGTTTTTAATGTTAATGTTAATAATTATTGATTTCTATTTTTAAATATAAAACATCAATACAAGGAACAGATATATTATCTGTTTCCCTGAATTGATAGAAGGAGCTTTATGCTACAAGTTTTACCAGTTGCATTTTCTCTTTCTTTGCCAAGGATCTATGACATCCATAGTCACTACAACCACATAGAGTAGCTAACCACCCATGTATATGAGGAGCATATTCTCTATTAGTCAGATAAATAAATGCCATACGAAAGACAAATCCATGCGAATTTCCTGAATGCCCTCCACCAAAATTTGGAATCACTTTCATAAGTTTTTTCTCAGAGTAATCAAATACTTTCTTTTGAACTCTTGCAAGTTCCTGTTGGTAAGCATATTTAAACTGAGGGTGAATTTCTTCTACAGCAACTTTGTTGAATAGAGGAACTTTAGAGTGAAGATAGTTTGCAATTCTTAATGATTCCTCAAGCATACTAATTTCACTCGATTCATACTCCCATCTAAAACTAAGATTGTTTTTACGGAATATTAAAATTCTTTGTTGAAATATAATTGGCAAGGAATCGAAACGATCGTCAAGAGTTTTTTTTTCTTTTAGAAATCGTTGTTTTTTCTTACGATTATCTTTCATTACATATTTCTTGCGTTCAATTTCTTCCTGTCTAATACTTCTGTATCTAATTTGCATGCCTTCAATATCTACTCCACGAACAGTATATCCAAAAGCTTTCCTGTAGTATCTTGCAATATGCCCAACTTTAGGAACAAATCCATTAGTTTTTATACCAAGAGTACCAAAATCACAAGTTATAGCATAACTGTTTTGTCCATAAGATTCAACAGATGTGATGAATTTATCCTCAAATTCATTGTCGTAAGCCTTCTCATTATTTGAGGAAAACTGTACTTGATGTCTTTGAGCAATGAGTAATGACCTTCTAGGGTCGTTTATGCCTGTTAAATTTTCTGTGGGATTTAATTTCCCTCGGCTTTTTCTCCATTTCCAATGAGCAAGGACATATGCTTCACTGCCAAAAGGTAAGCCATTCAATAAACTTTTTTTTGATTGTGCCATACATATTAAATTTTAATGATCTACGAGAATTATTTCTCTTTTATAGAGTATATATTTAAAATAAAAAGTCAACATATTTTTATAATAAAAAATATTATTTATTTTTAGATTTTATATACAGTTCACGTTTATTGATATCGGCTTTCTCTATCTGTTTTTTAAATTCATTTCATAGAATCATTTTGATGATTTCAGCATGATTGCTTTTTTCATTGTATCGTTGTAAATAATCAAGAGATTGATATATCCTTAAAAGCGATAGTTTATCTACTTTTTGTGCAAGTAGAGTCACAGTAGATGGATCGAACTTAAACTTAGCATTTTGCATTATGAGTAAATCGTATGCATCTTTACTATTATCTATTGTTTCTGCGAGTTGATTACACTCTTCTTCACTCAGATTATTCCAATATTCTAATTTTGTTTTACTGCTTGGCATTATTCAGTATCTTATTTGATTATTTTGTTTACGCTGATGATAAGAAGGATTAGTAAAATACTTGTCATGCGTATTTGCATCATTAAACCATTTTTGTAAAAACATTGTTTTTTCCATCTTATCTTTTATATCCAAAAGTGCAGATTTTTCTGTATCTCAATAATAAAAAACGTATTTGTAATCATTATTATGGTCATTTAAAAACGTTACAAGCGTATCAACACCAATATAGTCAATAATTTCCGGTATTTTTGATTTTTTATCTAATAAGTCGCGTATTGCTTGTTGTTTGTTAACTATCATAGCAACAAATTTGCCAAAATTCCCTGTTCAATATTTTTTAGCAAGCTTTTCTGCTGATTCATACGCGTCAAATAAATACATATGTGTTCAGTTGAGTGAAAAAAGATGTGTTTTATCCGTAAATAGTACACTAAATATAGCGAAAAACTCATTAATCTCTTCTTCATTAGTAAAAGAAATAATTTTTTTTTCAAAATACTGATTTGTTTCTCATAGAACATCTCTTTCTTCATCATAAAATCTTCACCACATTTCTCGTGCTCTACAACTTTTGGTACAAATTTCACTTAAAGTATTTCTATATTGAGGGTTATTAATTAATAAAGTAAATAAATCACACTGCGCATGAAGAGAGGATATGTAAAATTTATTAAACCGTTCAGATGATGTATCCTCTTGCATTAAATCAAAAAGAGTATTAAGAATATTGGTTTCTATTAATTGCATAAATGTTGTATCATCTAGTCTGTATTTTATTTTTATGTCTTCATAAGAGATAGTATTTTCTTTAGTAGAATCTTCATACATTTCTAAAACAGCTGATTCGTTTTTTACCAAAAGGTCTGAAATTTGTTTATGCGTTAAAAAAGTTAATACGCTTCATAAATCTTTTTGTGTTAGCGTTTTTAGTATTATCTCATGTTTATGTTTATTGTCATTCCATTCTATTTTTTCAATATTACCAGTCCATTCTGCTAACGTATCATTAGATTTAATTATTGATTGGTCGTTCATGATAGAGTGTATAAATAAATATATAATATAATAAATAAATATAATCATTTGTCAACCTAATTGATATAATAATATCATAATTATATGCCAAAGTTCATTCAAGATATCTTCGCAACATTCATTGATACCATATCTAAGTTGTTTTGCAGATTTTGATATAACTCTCTTTACAGTCTATAAGTACCGTGTGGACGATTTTTTCTGCTTATAAATTTTATTCACTTAGTGTTGCTATTTATTTATTTTTATTTATTTTTATTTATAAAGTAAATGTATTTACTCATTTTTATTTACTTTTATTTATGAGAATACGCTTCATTGTTTTTATTTCATTGTGTTACCAGTTACTATGTTGTACAAGGAGCTCTCGTATAAGAAAAAATTAATCATGGCTATTGAAGATTATCAGTGTCACGAGTTATTGAGCGATAGAGAGTTATCGCGTAAAGCATGAATTAGTATCACGTTGGTATCAAAGATTAAGAAGTGAACTACTACAGCCACTTTATCAACTCTGAGAAAGCTTAAAGCTGTCGGTGTACAAATACCAACGCCAGAAAGAATTGTGGAAGACATCGAACTTAAGTAAGAACTATTCACTAAAAGTCTTTTATTGTTTTTTTCATCATGAATCTCATTATTCAATTTATACTTATGTGAGCTGCAGTAGCTATAGCAGCGTATATTATTCCTGGAGTTGAAGTAGCTAGTTTTCGATGGGCACTTATTGTTGCTGTCGTCATTGCATTACTCAATAGCACGCTTTGAACTATTCTTCGTATTCTTACCTTACCACTAAACTGGATCACTCTATGATTGGTTGGATGAATTATTACCGTCTTAATGATTATGCTCGCTAGTAACTTTTTGGAATGATTTAACGTAGGATGATTCTGGAATGCAGTTATCTTTGCTATCGTTGTTGCAGTACTCGACTCATTATTTGGTACTATAAAAGCAAAAAAATAAACAATCTTACTTGTTCTAGCTATCGAGATTAGCATTATTACCGCTTTGAAACTGACGCGCATACCAAGCTCACAGCAGCAAAAGAGTAACAAAAATCATACTCCAGATCGCTTCTGTTTTTCCAAACGACCAAATATAGACACCAGCTGCATAAAAATACACCCACGCAAGAAGATGAATTCTTTTTCGTCGAATTCCCAATATTTTTTGTGAGAACGTGTTTGAAGTAATGAGCAGTATCATTCACGTTATTTCGCTCAGTCTCGCAAAGAGTCTTCGTTTTTCTAATCCCCAGTTTGTTGCTGTGAAATAGTTCGACCAAAAGCCAGGATCACTGGTAACAATAGTCGCAATCCATGCGGTAACCACAATTATTGAAGACATTATTCCCAATCCTTGTCTAAGAATCAGCGCCTTTTTGAGTCGTTTTTTTCCGGTAATTTCTGCCAAAGGTCTGATACTCATCGTGAGGACCGCCGTCCATCGTGCAATATCTCTCAAGAGTGCGTATTGTTTTCGAAGAAGATAAGCGACCACCATTCATCGTGCCGCTCAAATCAGTGATCGATTCACTAATGCTCGAGACGATAAACCGTGATGTTTTGACCCTGCGTGATAGAGATGGTTACTTTGATCAGGAAGTGGTGTGTACGATTCGGTAAAAATCACTCATGATGATACACCGTTCGCGAGGAGATGCGCTTTAACATCATCTACCATCACCGGATTACCGCAGATATAATATTCGTCATAGGAGTGCCCATCTCATAAATGATCAGTAACTCTTCACGTCAATCATTGATAACCTGCATCTGGTGCAGAGACAATCACTTTCGTGGTAACATAAGGGAGCAGTGCAATTCTGTCGAGATAATAATGATCAGAAAGTGTACGAGCACCCACGATAAGCGTACTCTCTTGTTTTGAAGAAATCGAACAAAGCATCGCATACAACGGTGCGAGTCCAGTTCATGTTGCTATCAGCGCTTTACGATTTGGTGTTGATTTCATCGTAAAAAATCCGGTTGGTCAAAAATACGACCATGCACTCCTCTCTCCGACACGACATTTTCTGATATACTGACTTCATCTTCACTCTGGAGTACATTTTACCGTCAAGACGAGTGTCGATCAAAATGCTGAAGCAATCGAATATGCTCTAGAAAAAGTTCATTGTTCATCGTGCATGATACAGTTGATATACTGGCCTGGTATTCGCTTGATTGGACTGTGTGTACGAAAGGTAAGCTCAATGATATCTTTTGTAAGAGAGACTTTATGAATAAGTTCGAGTGGTTTTGGTAGTTCGGTAGGACCAGTATGATCGACTTTAATAACTTGTACTGGACACATTTGTGCTGCTTCAAGAATTGCTGCTTCTTTATCATCAAATACATCGGTAATGACTTTTGATTGTCATTTTACCTTGAATGCAAGCGGACAGATATTTTCACAATTGTGACATCAGATACATCATGGAACGATGGTGACGTTTTTAATCATACTGATACTTTTGAATAAAACCTCTCGTGGTAGTCATCTTTCCTGATTGATCTATCAACAAACCATCCAATCAATTTACTTCCAACAACGTAATTCATTCCTCTACTGTTGCACAGGTCATCACAGCAGTTGCAAAGCCATCGCTCGTTACCGTATCATCGCTAAGAACACTTGCAGAGACTATCGATCGCTGATTACCTCACGTATACGGATCAATAATATGATGATGCGTTTGTTCATTGTATTTCCAGGTTCTTTTGTATGATCATGAGGTACACAATGAACCACGCGAAAGTTCGAGCGTGCCATATTCATTTCCTGGATCCGATGGATTATCGATCTCGACACAAAACGGTCTGTTTGCTTCTGGCGATCCATGCACCAAAATATCTCCGCCAAAATTAACAATTCGGTTTGTATATCATGCCTCCAATAGACTTTTTCCCAAACAATCTACCAGATATCATTTTCCAATTCATCACAAATCAAGCGACCATCATGGTTTGATACAAGCCGTATGTGAATCGGCATCATAGCTGATTATATCCTGAAAAGCAGTCGACAAAGGAATACCATCGATCGGCGCAGTAGGTAAAAACGTTGCATCAAAACTTTTTGCATATCACAATGTAGCAACTGACACGAACGGATTAAACCGTCACTGTGTCACTTGCATCAAGCGCATTGCCTCCACGATCAACGCTTCCAAATGTTCCGGTAAATGAATCACCGTTCCTCTATTGAGGTGTGAAAGTATCGAATCAGGTAAAAATCTCGAACATTGTTGTTCTACATCACCACACAAACGATCGCACAGTTGTGCTATCGAAGCAATATTTGGTGTATGATCACTATCATACAGCGAAATTGTACATGAGGTCGTAAACCTTTCAAAAGTATAATCAAACATGAGAAAAGGGAATTAACTAGCAGAAGATCTTGTATCAGCTTTTCTTTTTTGCTTTGGTGGTGTTTGCGCCACAACAACTTGTTTTTCAGGTGGTGGCGTAGGTATTGTTTTGGCTGGAGGTGGTGGCGTATTGATAGGTTCAGCAGGTTTTGGCTTTGGTTTTGGTTGCGGTTTTGGTGCTGGCTCTTGTTGTGTAGTCTTTACTGGCTGAGTAGGTTGCGGTTGTGGTTTTGGCGTATTTACTTGGCTGTTACGTGTCTTTTGTATTTCGTTCGTGAGTTGTTGTACTTTGATAGACGTATTTTCAAGTTCTTCTTTTGTCGTATCCAACATTGATTGTGTCTCTTGGAGTTGTTTTTGCAATACATGAACAATGGTTTCAGCATCCGCTTGTTCTTGTTGTGTTTCAAGTGCAATTAATTGATACTCTTCACGCGATGAATAAACATGCGCACTCCACAATGCTCGTGTACTCAACGTCACTCCAGTAATAATTGCTATAATCGTATAAAAACGTCAATACATGCGTCAAACAATAATTTAAAAAAGAGACTATACCCTTTCACCTCAAATGAACCTTAAATCATTTCTCTTGTATTCGTCAAAAAGCGAAAAATACGTAAAAGAATTTAACTTTTAAAAAAACAAACATCTGTTCATTTTCTCTTGTATTTTTATAAATTTTCAATAAACATATGTTCACTTTAGTTTGTTTATTATTGCTATGAAGCCGATTGATATGGTTCGTCTCTACTGGAGAAAAAATGCTACATTACCACCGTTGCCAAAAGCTATGGAACTTTTTCATGTAGACAATCCAGCAGTCGTGACGACATTATACGACAATCGAGCACGCCATGGTTTGTTAAAAAGAGTACGTGGTGAGTATACCGTCACCGATCGTCTCGTGAGTATTCCTTTATCTGAGAAAGTAATTGTTGAATAAATTAATTGACATTATAAATATTTTAGTTATAATAAAATATTTATTGCCTCTCAATTACTATGAAGAACATTAATAATCAATCATCGTTTGAAAGTTGAGACAATCATCAATCAGTATCAAAAATAAATAAAAAAATTGTGATCGATTGAACAAATTACTGATTACTCAACAATATCAATGATGATATTACAATCAAATGAGATAATCATGCTCGTGTAAATAACGTGAATTGAAAAATTAAAATATGATGAGATAACATCAATAGGGTAACAAATGTAAACGATAAAATTAAAATATGATGAACTAATTTTAGTGATCTAAATAATGTAAATGATGATATCATCGTCAAAGCCAATGAATGAACCATGAGTAATATCAATGGCGATTTATCCATTACGTCATTGGATATAAACGTATCAAGCGAATGATGATCATCAAATCAAATCATCATCCAATCGTCAAGAAATTCACTATTGGGTACCATCACCCAAACCAATGTGTCATGATCTTCATCAAAAATAATTACCTTCAATTCACCCGATCTTACCGTTACTATCGATTTAAAATCTGGTAGTGTCAAACAACGTGGTCATGAAGTTTTGTGAGAAAAAATAGGAAATAGCAATGTTACCAACTATCAACTGTATGGAGGATATGAAATTATTCACCTCAATGATTTACGAAGACTTCTGTACGAATGACAACTCCTTACGATTGAAAAAAATGGGTATACTTTAAAATACACAATAAGCGAATAATAGAGTTTCTGAAATAATGAGTAATTATATTTAATTGAGTTTTTTCATTACTCTTTTTTCCCCATTGTAATCCACTTCATCTAGGCTACACTTTCCATATTTATCAACCGTTCAACTATGAAAATAGCGCTCATTATCCTTGCAGTTCTAGTAGTTCTCCGACTTGCGCGATCGTTGCGAGCAAATAGTTTCATCGAAACACCGATTATAACGGCTACCACTCAACTCGAAAATGGCGTAGAGCTTCGTACACTCGCTCCGATGATCCAGGCGTCGGTCATCGTCACGTGAAATCAGCAACAAGCGCTCGGAAACGGTTTTAGTCAACTTGCTGGCTATATTTTCTGAGGCAATACCAATAGCCAATCCGTCGCCATGACCGCTCCAGTAGCAACATCAAAAACCATCGCGATGACTGCTCCGGTCGCTACCCAACAAGTAGACAACCAATACCGCGTTTCGTTCATGATGCCAAGCCAATACACCCTCGACACACTCCCAAAACCAAACAACCCATCAGTGCGTTTTGAACAACTTCCAGAACAACAATTTTATGTCTGGAGTTTTTGACGGCGAGCAAACGAAGTGAGATCACAAGCACAACTCGAAAAATTCCAAGAAGCACTCAAAGAGCAATGAATCGTCACCACTGCCGCTCCCATCCTCAACCAATACAACGACCCGCGAACGATGCCACGAATGAGAACAAATGAATGGTGGATTGCTGTAAAGTAAGGATTATGTATTCTATTTTCAAATCAAAAAAAGCTCGGATAATACACCGAGCCTTTTAAAAAACAATTTTGAAATTTGTGGATTACATTTTTGCTTCTGCTTTTTTGTGGCTAATCGCCATTTTGAGATCCTTGATTCGTTCAAATTCTTCATCTTCCTCGCAATAATCTAATTCCTCCTTCAAATCATCAAGTGTCCATCTTTTGTACTCTTCTAGATCAGAAGTTGGAATACATGGAGCAGCAAATGGACCGATAAAATCTTTTGTTTTATCAGCATGTATGTCCACTTTTTCCGTAAGAGGAGTAAATACGTAATCGACACTCAGATCAATGAGATACTCTTCAGGCCCCGTTTTTTTAATGGGCAACATATAGACTTCGTCATCCTCCTCTGTTGCGAGTCCGTTTAAGTTAATGTACATTTGACCGGTCTCATAGATCACAATGTCATTTTCACATGCATAGTACTGTTTGCCAACATCAATGGATTTGATGATTTTACCCAATAGAGCTTCACCAATAAAATTAACACTTACACTCATAATTACATTTTTTTTGTTAAGAATTATATTTATCCTTCACTTTATACCAATATAAAAACATATGTCAATAAATTTTTACAAGAAATATGTTGATGGTAGTTTGGTCAATAAATTTTTCTCAGTGGTTATGGACGGTATTTTTGTAGTTGCAAGAGGAAATGAGATTGGTATAGATGAGGTGATTTATTTTCTTGCTTACGATGGATATCAAAGAGCTCCAAGAAAAAGTATTGGCCTTCAGAGACGAAAGGGATCGAAAACAATTTCACAATCCAAAAGATCTTGCTCAAGCGGTCGCGATCGAAGCTGGTGAGTTGATGGAAAACTTTTTGTGGAAATCTCAATCAGATTCATACGCCATTGCCAAAGATACCGAAAATGTACGCGAAGAATTTGCAGACATTATGAATTTCCTCCTCTTTTTTGCTCACGAAGCAGAAATCGATATCGAAGAAGCTGTTTTGAGTAAATTAGAAAAAGCAAAAATGAAATATCCTGTCGATAAAGCAAAATGAAGTAGTGATAAGTATACGCAGTATTTGTAGACAAAGAGAAGTGGGAGAAGGGCTAGTTGGGGTTGTATGAGGGAGTGAGATAGGTATAAAAAATATAACAAAATTTATAGTTTTGGACGAATGGATAAAAAACAACTTACTGAACAAGACATTTGTAGCAAGTTTATCACACCAGCTTTGATAAAAGCATGATGGGATTTACTCACGCAAATTAGAGAGCAATATTATTTTACCAAATGAAGGATTAAAGTGCGTGGAAAAACAGTTGCAAGAGGTGAATGAAAAAAAGCAGACTATATCCTCTACTACAACAATAACCTACCGATAGCAATAATTGAAGCAAAAGACAATAATCATGGAATATGAGCAGGTATGCAACAATGATTAGATTATGCTGAAATACTAGATATTCCATTTGTATTCAGTAGTAATGGCGATTGATTTATCGAACACGATAGAACCAAAACAAGTTGAACAATTGAAACGGATATTAAATTAGATTGGTTTCCAACTCCTGAATCACTGTATATAAGATATTGTATTGCAAAGAATATCACTCCTGCACAGCAAAAAATTGTAGAATCTGCATATCATGATGATGGTAGTGGAAAAAAACCAAGATATTATCAAGAAATTGCTATAAACAAAACTATCGAAGCAGTAGCAAAAGGACAAAATAGAATATTGTTAGTAATGGCAACAGGGACAGGAAAAACCTATACTGCTTTTCAGATTATTTGGAGATTGTGGAAATCAAAGACGAAGAAAAGAATATTATTTCTTGCAGATAGAAACATTCTTGTCGATCAGACGATGTCAAATGACTTCAAACCATTTGGAGAAGTGATGACAAAGATCAGTAATAGAGATGTCAATAAAGCATACGAGATTTATCTTTCGTTGTATCAAGCAGTAACGTGAACTGAAGAAATACAAAACATCTACAAACAATTTTCACCTGAGTTTTTTGATCTCATAATCATTGATGAGTGTCATAGAGGAAGTGCAAATGAAGAATCTCCACGAAGAGAAATTCTAACTTACTTTTGAGCTGCTACCCAGATAGGTCTTACCGCTACTCCAAAAGAAACGAGTAATATTTCAACGTTTACATACTTCTGAGATCCCATCTATACCTATTCACTCAAGCAAGGAATAGAAGATGGATTTCTTGCACCCTACAAAGTAATGAAAATAGCACTTAATATCGATGATGAGTGGAGACCATACAAATGACAAACAGATTTTTTCGGTAATGAAATTCCAGATAGAATCTATAATATCAAAGATTACGATAGAACGATTGTAATCAAAGAACGTACTGAACAAGTAGCAAAGAAAATTACTGAATTTCTCAAGCATACTGATAGAATGTCAAAAACTATCGTGTTTTGTGTAGATATAGACCATGCTGAAAGGATGAGACAAGCATTGGTGAATGCAAATGGAGATGAAATTGCAAAAAATCGCAAATACGTAATGAAGATAACGGGTGATGATCAAGAAGGAAAGAGAGAACTAGATAATTTTATCGATCCCAAAGAACCTTATCCTATTATCGTAACTACCTCCAAACTCCTCACCACCTGAGTCGATGCAAAAACCTGTAAAGTAATCGTTCTCGATCAAAACATCAATAGTATGACTGAATTTAAACAGATCATCTGACGTGGTACAAGAGTAGATGAAGATTATGGTAAATACTATTTCACTATCATGGATTTCCGTAAAGCAACCAACAACTTTGCTGATCCTCAATTCGATGGTGTGCCAGTGGTAGTTTATAAACCAAAAGTAGATGAAACGCTTGATCCAGACCAATTGCTATGAAGTGAAGAAGTAAGTGGTGATGATCATCTCGATAATGATGATACAATCGTGATAGATGACGGGAATGATGTCACGATAATTGCTGATCCACCTTGAATGAAAAAAATCTTTGTCGATGGCGTTCGTGTCGAAGTAACAAGTGAAAGAGTACAATATATCGGTAATGATGG